>JBIKQN010000123.1:0-5457 GCA_044349615.1 Phycisphaerales bacterium | reverse complement strand
TTGAAAGAACTCAAGATCAGCGAGTTCCGCGCCAGCGCGCCAAGCCATTGCCACACCATCGCCCGTTGCCACTTTCGGATTTGTGGTCTCGCGGAATACCTGCCCTGCCCCACCGGAAGCAAGCACAGTGGCGCGCGCCCACATGATCTGCAGCCCATAGCGCGGATGCCACGTAAGCGCACCAAGCACACGCCCCGATCCGTCGGCAGCACGCAAAAGGTCGATCGCAAAGCAACGGTCAAAGATTCGAATGCCGCGCGTGGCGCGTGTCCGTTCGATCAAACAACGAGCAAGCTCGTAACCCGTGGCATCGCCATCCGTGTGCAGAATGCGGGCGTGGTGATGTCCACCCTCAAGCGCAAGTGCTGGCGAACCATCCGCCGCGCGATCGACACGCATGCCCCACGCCAAGAGGCGCGCGATCTCATCACGACCCTCCTCAACCAAGGCCCGCACTGCTTCTGGATCACAGAGGCCAGCACCAGCGTCAAGCGTGTCAGCTACATGACTTTCCACCGTATCTTCATTGGAGATCACAGCCGCGATACCGCCCTGCGCCCAACTGGTATTCGAAAGATCAACCGCCTCCTTGGCAAGCACAATCACATCGCCGTGAGCGGCAGATTCGATAGCCGTACGAAGTCCCGCAACGCCGGTACCAACCACCAACACGTCAGTGAAGATCTGCGGCAGCAACGCACTGCGAAACGGAATCAGGAAGCGGCGGTCGTGGTAGATGCGCATGGGACAGCCAACATCCTAGGCAAAGGGCGCACTCAAGACTCAAGCCCCGTATGCCTCGATGGCCTTCTTGCCGTACACCGTTGCTGGGCCACCATTCATCATGGTGCATACATCCAGCATCTCGTGAATCTCCTGAAGGCTTGCTCCAGCGACCTTTGCTGCCTTTGTGTGATGCACAATGCAACCTTCACAGAGACGTGACACGCCACATGCAATGGCAATCAACTCTTTGGTCTTGGTGTCCAGTGCATTGGCAGCCAGGCTTGCGTGGTGGAGTTGCTTAAATGCTGCGGCAGTTTCTGGTGTCATAGTCGGATCCTTCTGATTGTGTGAGTGGAAGTATCAACGCAAGCTGTAAAGCGTACGTCAATGCTTTAAGGGATCCGTACGCAATGTTTCGCTATCAAACTCAGCTACCCAGATCTGACTCGACTTCTCGCCTGTTCCCCGCTGCGCAGTCCACATCATCCACTTCCCGTCATGGCTGAATACTGGCAGTACGTCCGCGCCAGTGCAGTTGGTGATGCGCACGGACTCCTCGGGATGTTGCGCATCGCGCATCATGACTTCGTAATTCTGGTGGCCCATCTCGCTTGATCCATAGATAAAGTGACGGCCATCGGGGTGGTAGTACGGGCACCAATTGACATGCTCGTTCTTTGTGAATGCGCGCTCATTGGCAACACCGGTGACCTTTCCAGAAGGATCACGCACCAAATCCGCACCGAAGATCTGTAGAAGGCTGTCACCTTGACGGTCACTGCGGAAGATGATTCCGGCGCCGTCGGGCGTAAAGAACGGCCCACCGTCGTAGCCGGGCGCGCACACAATCCTGCGCTTTTCGCCCGTTGGCAGATCCATCACCCAGAGATCACCTTGCGTCTTTGGATCCACTTCCGCGTAAAGAATCGTGCGACCATCCGGACTGATGCTGCATTCCGCTGCATAGCCATTGCCTTCGCCAACGAGCGTCTTCAGGCTGTTTGCCGTGCCGTCAGCAGTACGAAGATCGACCTGCACAATTCGCATCTCTGGTGGAAACTGCCATCTGTACTTGCCAGTGCCGCGCTGGTAGCCGGGCGTTTCCTTATTGGAAGGCGGCAGAATGGTGCTGCCAAAGATCACAAGATTCGGCTGCGTTGGATGGAACCAACCGCACGTGTTTGCACTGCCCTCGGGACTGATGCGCTTGATATTTGCGAGTGCCACAATCCGCCCATCCGCATCGCGCTTTACATCTGCCACGTACATCGAATAGAACTCAGCCGGTGCCGCATCTCCAATGGGTCTCTCAATCGCCTGAAAGATGATGGTTCGGTCATCTGGGCTGAAATAGCTCTCGCCCGCTTTGATAAAGCGATCGGGGAAGGTGAGCTGAACATGCTGGGTGAGGAACGCGGACTCGGTGGTACGAAAGTCCGTGAGCGGAGCGAGTGTCGAGGGAGCTGTAGTGCCAGATGCTGCGGTGGGCGCCGCGGTGGTCGCAGCAGCAGGCGCAGCAGCAGGCGCCGCGGTCGTCGCAGCAGCAGGCACGTGAGCAACAGGCGCCGCGGTCGTCGCAGCAGCAGGCGCGTGAGCAACAGGCGCATCTGCGGGTGCAGCTGCATCTTTCGGTGACGCACACGCGGGCAGGCAACCAACGGCAATGGAGAGATAGACGAGACGGGATAAGACCATGCGACAATTCTAAGACCGTCCAGTACGGAAAGTTGCGTCTGTCATTCAGAATTGAGGAAGGCGCGAACGCCTCCCTCTCAACCTCGCAGGAATTCAAGAATACAGGTGAACGGCACCTATTTGTTTCTCTCTACCATCAGCGAATGGACCATCGCGGTTACGAACTCCTGCATATCGATGAGCATCTCCTTGTAGTGAACAAGGCATGCGGGTTGCTCACCGTTCCAGGCATCGGACCTGAGAAGGCCGATTGCCTGATCGCTCGCCTGCAGACGGAGTGGCCAACGGCTCGCGTCGTGCATCGACTCGACCGCGATACGAGCGGCGTACTGGTGGTGGCGCTTGATGCCGACACACACCGCGCACTCAGCATGCAGTTTGAGCGTCGAGAGACTTCAAAGACCTACATCGCCATCGCTGCTGGTCATCCGCCAAAAGAAAGTGGCGAGATTGATCTGCCGATTCGCAAGGACCTTGTCAATGGTCCGCTTCAGATTGTTGACTTCGTCCACGGTCGGGCAAGCGTTACGCAGTGGCGAGTGCTTGAAAGACTGCACCAACCGGATCGAACTCGCTTTGAACTGACACCGATCACCGGTCGGAGTCATCAACTGCGCGTGCATCTTCTGGCCATTGGTCATCCGATTCTTGGTGATGACCTGTATGCGCCTGCGGATATCAAATCCTTAGCCCCACGCCTCTGCCTGCACGCACAGCGCCTCGGATTTACTCACCCAGGCACCGCTGCAACGGTTGAGTTCACTGCGCCTACACCGTTCTGATTGGAACTGTTGTTCGTACGCATGATGCGCCACCGCGCGCCGTGCGCACCATGCGCACAACGTGCACCCTGATGATCAACGCGCGTACTCAGGCTCACCAGCAATAGCGCCTGGACGGGCCACGTGCGACTTGCCTGGAACCTGCACGCTGATGCCATGCGCCGAGAGCGCACGACCGATTGCCATGAGCGGGAAATACAGTCGGTACAGGTGATATCGCAGGTAGAAGACCTTCGGGAATCCGGTTCCCGTGAATTCGGTCTCAACCCAACTGCCCGGCGGGTCACCGTCAGGATTGAGTCCCGGCTCCACGGCATCCGCGGCACGCAGTTGTGTTTCTGCAAGCCAGCGAAGCGCACGCCACAGGTCCGGATCATCAGCGCCGTACACCTCTTGCAACACCATCGCTGCCCACGCAGTCTGGCTAGCAGTGCTCGGCCCAGTACCCATCAGCGAACGATCCTCGTAACTGTTGGCGGTCTCGCCGAAACTGCCATCAGGTTTCTGCACGCTCTTGATCCATGCACCCGCGCGCTGAATCCACGGCTCACTACGCGGGACGCCGCAACGAATCGGTCCAATGACCGCCTGCCATGTCCCGTAGATGTAGTTCACGCCCCAACGACCCCAGAAGCACCCTTCTGGCTCTTGATGACCCTTGATGAACTCCACTGCGTGGGCAATCGTTGGATTGTCGATTCGGTAGCCAAGCCAACTCATGCACTCCAAGGTGCGACCAGTGATGTCGTGGCACGCGGGGTCCTGCATGGCGTTATGGTCGGCAAACGGAACATATTCGTAGATCTGGTGATTCCGCGTGCGGTCAAAGGCGGCCCATCCGCCGTTCTGGCACTGCATGGCAAATACCCATTCAACGCCACGACGAGCGGCGGCTTCGTTCTCTGCACCGCCCGCACGCTTCAGCGTCATAGCCACCATGACCGTGTCATCAACATCTGCATACCAAGCGTTCTGGTACTCGAAGTACCAACCTCCTGGCCGTGTTCCGGGACGAACATTGGCAATCCAATCACCAGTCCAACGCACTTCCTTTGCTCGAAGCCACTCTGCGGCATGAGCAAATGAGCGATCGGTGGCTGCGGTCAGCCCGCAATCAGCGAGTGCATATCCAGCAATGCCCGTGTCCCATACCGGACTGAAGCATGGCTGAATGTGGATCGTGTCCGCGCTGCGAGTGACATCACCACCGCGACTATGGGCTGCGCGTTCCTCAATAAAGAACGCATCAAGATCTTTCTCGGCGCGAACAACGAGCGGATCGCTTCGCTTCACGCCAAGCGCGTGGAACACCACTTGGATGTACACCATCGGTGGAAAGATTGCGCCTAAACCCTGCGTAGGCGCCGGCGCATCTTGCGAGGCGCGCGCCAATATCCAACCGTATGCAGCACGAATCGCTGACATTCGGGGCGCCGTTCCGATTACTCGACCAGCGAATTTCAAGACGCTATCGAGGCACTTAAAGAACACGCGCCAGAACTGCGGCGTTGAGCGAGGCATCTTCAATCGATGGCGATCATGCTCACTCAGAAAGAGTTCAGCAATGCCATGCTCACTGCCAAGCTTCCGCGTCGGCTGCAACGTTGCCACAATTGCCAACGGCAAAATCATGGTGCGACTCCAAGCACTCATCCGATCCATGTGGAAATAGAACCACTTCGGAAGCCAGACGATTTCCGGAGGAATGGCAGGAACTGCGTTCCAACTGATTTGCCCAAGTGCCGCCAAGTAGAAATTGCTGAAGCTGTTGCACTTCTCAGCACCGCCCATCGCGCGAACCACCGCACGCGCGCGATTCATGTGGGGCGCGTCAGGCGAGTCGCCATGAAGCTTCAAGCAGAAATATGCTTTGACCGTTGCACTGAGATCAATCGCACTTCCGGGGTACTGACCCCAGCCACCGTCCGGACGTTGTTGTGAGCGCAAATACCGAACAATTTTTTCGAGTGTCTCGGATCCGTCACGACCATCCGCCATAGCGGAGCGTTCCTGTCCCAAGATCCACTTCATGAGTAGATATTCACTTTGCAGAATCGAGTCACCCTCAAGTTCTGCACACCAGTGCCCGTCCGCGCGCTGCAGGCTCTTCAGCGCAGCGAGCGCATCGGCCGCTGTGCGGGAGAGCGTCTCAAGGGTCTGGCGATCGGGTCCGTTCGAGTGCAACATGAACCAAGCATCATAAATCCACATGACAGCATTCGCGAGACACTTCCCGGACTTGGAGTGGTTCTAA
>JBIKQN010000122.1:0-5491 GCA_044349615.1 Phycisphaerales bacterium | reverse complement strand
CAGGGTGGTCTTTCTGCCGATGACGGAGAAGCACTCGTCCGCGAGGGTGTTGAGCGCATCTTCAAGTGGACCGGTGCTGCACGCGACATTGGCCTTTACAAGGAACTGTGCGACGCTGGCTTCAAGATTGCCGCAGATATCGCGTGCTTCCAGAACCACCACTTGAATCACTTGACGCCAAACACGCTCCTCATGGACCTCTACACCGCGTCCATGAAGTATTGCCTTGGCGAGTTGGACGAGGCTGCATTCCGCCTTCGCGCCACTCTTGCGCTCACACGGCTTGGGGTAGTTGCGGACCGCGATTGGCTGCGCCTTCACTTCAAGCACTTGAGTCACGCTGAGATTGACTCCTATCAGCCCGGCACTGTCACAGAGGCCGACATTGCAGCGCTAGTGAACGGGCTCGTTCACACCTTCATTGGCGAGACTTTCCAACTTAGGAAGTTGAATCACGCCGGGTTTAAGGACTTCACAGAGGGTCCATCCGAAGACACGCCGATCTTGCTTCGGCAGGATGCATACAAGGCGCTCACCGAGCCAGTGACGTTCACCCAAGATGATGGCAGCACCGTGGCTGCAACGCATACGGCGCGATTCGGGGAGATTGAGGAGCGCTTCTACGCATGCACCCCGAAGGGTCGCGAGATGTACGACCAGTGCTTAGCGCAGGCTGATGCAGCACGCGAGAAGGATCCAAAGTTGCCGCAGCGGGATTTCGTGGCGTATGAAGCTCTGTATGCAGCGCCATTTGCAAAGTTCCCCAAGACGCTTCCGGAACTCCTAGCGCATGACCTTGTCTTTGCTCGGTTTGCGCCCACGACGGCCGGGATCACTGCTGCGAAGGCTGGCACAGTGACATCCGTGGACATGAAGGACCTCATCCAGAAGGGTTACGTTCAATACGAAGGATTGCGCTACGAGGACTTCCTCCCGGTGAGTGCCGCGGGCATCTTTGCATCCAACCTGAATCAGTACGGCACGCAGAGCACTGCAGCGATCAAACCAACCTATACACAGAAGCAACTCGAAGACATCATGGGTCGATCAATTGTTGATGCAACCACGGTGTACGCCGGTCTTGACGCGGCATCGCGCCTTGAAACATATGCGGCGCTTGGTCTCTTCGAGCATTTACCAGCAGCGGAGCGTCAACGTCTTGAACATGCCGTGGCAGCATGTCCGGGTGGGCTCATTGCAGAGGCCAATCGAATGATTGCCATGACCGCATGATGAGCACTTCAGAATGACAATTGCAATTGCATGATGAGGCTGGCATTGTTCCCGGTGTTGGAGAGACCAAGACCACCAGCCAGCTTTCGCGTTCCGTTGATCTCTCCCGAACCAAATGGGACGATCACGCGCGTGGTTATCTTCACCTGGCGATCGCTGAAGTAGAAATTAGTCCCACACTGGGCAATCCACGGGACATCGGCACCGTCCATCCATGATCCTTCGCCAAACACTTGAAATGTTGGCGTAATGAATGTGCTTCCCTGCATGTTGATTCCCGAACTCCACGCAAGTTGTTGCAGTCCGGCGGGGTCACGCATCAACGCAAACTGGGCGATCAGCGTGGTTCCAGAGAGCGTTGTCCGAACATCGGCTGTGAATCCTTGTGCGGTTGGCGTTGGTGGAGAGTCTGGGTTCTGCGCCCGACCGCTTGACCACACGGTTCCCAAGCCAAACACTACTCCGGGCTTGGAGCCTGGAAGGCTTGACTGCCATTCCAGCTCTGACCAGGTGGCGCCTAACTTCGCCTCCGCGCGCACAGCAACGGCATAGGAGAGATTGCTGGTGGAATTCCAGCTGGGGGTGGTCTCGTTGATTTGGCTGAAGGTTCCGGCAGTGGCGCGCCACCAGTCGCACTGGTATTTGGCGGTGATGCCAGTCTCCTTTCCTGCACCGAAACGATAGTTGAAGATGGAGTACTCCCCTGCGGTGATACGACTGCTGCCGAAGAACTCACTCTCGATATCCCATGGGACGTTTTGCAGCCCGATCGTGCTCGACCAGCCATTCGCAAAGTCCTTTCTGATCCATGCGTAGAGTGGCCGAAATTCATTTGGAACGGTTATGAATCGGTCAGGTTGCGTGTTGTAGTCACCAAGCAGCGTCCAACTCACAGATGGATCAACGGCGGTGCCGGACAAGGTGATGTTGACTCGGTGCGGTTCCATGCCCCACTTGTTGTCGGCAGTCGTCTGATTACTTGCGGAGTTGAATACAAACCGGATTTGACTCATCAAGCCGATCTTCAAACTCCAACAACCATCGCCGCTGCGAATGAACGCGCCGTGGTCATAGCCACTAGTGGCGCCATCGGTGAGAAATGATTCCCGTGTGCCGCTGTCTGCAAGGACGTCTTGGACAACGGCACGAATCTGCGTGGCTCGCTCCTCGGTAGCCCATGTCTCTTGCTGGGCGCAGCGAATCGATGCAAGTTCGGCGCGCATGGCGACCAATTCGCTTTGCAGATCAAGGAGTTCAGGCGCACCGAAGATCATGTGCCTGACAGGTTAGATTCAATGATTGCCCTCTGCGGGGGATGGCGATCATGGTTGCCATGTAAACTTTTGGATCGCGCAGATCCTGCAATATTCAGCCATTGTCCACAGCTCTGCGCGGCCAAGGTGAATCGTGAATCGCATCATTGCAACCATCATCGGCGCTACCACGGTTCTTGTCGGGCTGTGGTGTGCACCAATCGGAACGGATGGGCGTTCGCCTGCAATCGTGGTTCCCATCTTGATGTATCACCATGTAGGGAATTGGGGTCCATCGCAAGCGGACTGGGCTCCATGGGTGGTGTTGCCCGAGGACTTCCGGGCACAGATGGACTGGTTGGTTCAGCATGGATACCGCACCATCAGCTTTCGCGAATTGATCGAATGCTCATCGCGTGGGGTAACTCCGGCAGGAAAGACGGTCATCATTTCCTTTGACGATGGATGGGCCGCTCAGTACGCCGTAGCGCGCGACGAATTGGCGCCACGGGGGATGCGTGCGACATTCTTTGTCTACACCGGTGCGGTGGGCCCAGTGCCCAATGGATCGGGGTATATGTCGTGGCAGGAACTGCGGGATCTCGAGGCGGCCGGGAACGAAGTGCAATCGCACACGGTTTCGCATGCTCGTTTGACGGATGTCTTGCCAGCGCAACTGCGCTATGAAATGCAGGAGAGCCGCCACAAAATGGAAGCGGAAATGCACCACCCCGTGCAGGTCATTGCCTATCCATACGGTTTACATGACCGAGCCGTCATGCAGGCAGCACGGGCTGCGGGATACGAATGTGCGGTGCGTGCTGATGCGGATGCGTCAATCGGTGAGCCACTCCAATTCCGCATGCCTCGTCTGCGGATGGGCTACGGAGACGGACTCGACCGGTTCGCGGAATGCATGGAAGGGGCGGAGATGGCAACTCGTTCGAAGTAAGAGTCGCGAGATTTCATGGCTTCCCTATCGATTCGCCGAGTGATGGGTGGAGGCACACACCATTCACGATCCACATTTGACCCGCGAAGCACTGGCCGAACTTCCTGCTGACATTGCGCACAGTCCGTTGTTCAACGGTGATCTGGCGCCAACGCCAAAGAGTCGCCGTACCTGGACCACCTACAACTTTGCAGCTCTGTGGATTGCCATGGCGCACTGCATCCCGACTTACCTGCTCGCTGGTGGCCTCATCGCTGTTGGCATGAACTGGTGGCAAGCGCTGCTGACCATCGGCCTCGGCAACTTGATCGTGCTGATTCCGATTCTCCTGAATGCGCACCCGGGGACCAAGTATGGCATCCCATTCCCGGTGTTGGCGCGGAGTAGTTTCGGCACCGTGGGAGCGAACGTGCCTGCACTTCTGCGCGCGGTAGTGGCATGCGGTTGGTTTGGAATCCAGACCTATATCGGCGGCGAGGCAGTACGCACATTCCTGGTGGCTGCATGGCCGGCATTCGATCAGGTTGGTGGCGGCGCCATGATCATGGGCCTAGGAATCCCGTCGGCCATTACCTTCATGATCTTCTGGTCGATCAACATCTTGATTGTTCTGGTTGGGATGAACGCGGTGCGCATCTTTGAGAACTGGTCTGCTCCCCTCATTCTGGTGATGGGGATGTGGCTCCTCGTCTGGATGGTGAGCCGCGCTGGTGGGCTTGGACCGATGTTCGATCGCCCATCGTCGTTTGCCACGAACGCAGACTTCTGGAAGGTGTTTGTGCCTTCGCTCACGGGAATGATTGGCTTCTGGGCGACGCTTAGCCTGAATATCCCGGACTTCACCCGCTTTGGTCGCAGTCAGCGAGAGCAGATGCTTGGTCAGGTGTTAGGGCTACCAACCACGATGATTGCTTTCAGCATGATGGCGGTGGTGATCACCAGTGCTGCCGAGACAATTCTGAAGGGCAGTGATCCGAAGACGCTGTGGGATCCAGTGGTAGTGCTTTCGCAGATCACAAGCTCGAAGGCGCCCCCCGGTCTTGATGCGCCGCTGTTGGCAAGCGAGGGCACGCGCATCGTGGTGGCGGTGATCAGCCTGCTTGGCGTGGCGGTAGCGACTATTAGTGCCAACATCGCTGCAAATGTCATCAGCCCTGCGAATGACATTGCAAACTTGGCACCGCGGTACATCTCGTTCAAGATGGGCGGCGTGATCACGGGTGTGCTCGGCATCCTGATCATGCCATGGAAGTTGCTCGCCAGTGCAGATACCTACATCTTCGATTGGCTTGTTGGCTACTCGGCACTTCTTGGACCAATCGCGGGCATCATGATCGCCGACTACTGGATTCTTCGGCGCAAGGAGCTTGATGTTCCGGATCTGTATCGCCCAACGGGTCGGTACGCCGGAACCAACTGGGTGGCAATCGTTGCGCTGCTCGCAGGCATCGCCCCGAACATTCCAGGCTTCCTGCATTCCGTGCATGTGCTTGGTGTCGAGCAGGACATCTTCACGGCGATCTATCCTTATGCGTGGTTTACAGGGCTAGCGATCGCCGCCACGTTGTATGTAGTGGGCATGCGCATCCGACCTGGATTTGGCATTTCAACCCGTTGATTCAACTACGTTGCGGAAGCATGGCGCACGGTCACGACGTGAGCGTCTTGGCAGCCACTGCAAGCAGGACCACTGCGAGAGCCACGCGCAGCCATCTTGGCGAGCACCAGCCCGCGGCGATGCTTCCAGCGATCACCGCAGGTACAGAGCCAATCAGCAGGCTGAGGAGCATCGTGCCGTCCACTAGGCCGGCAAACAGATAGCCAGTACCAGCAACCATCGCAAGCGGGATGGCATGGGCGATGTCTGTGGCGACCAACCGGTGCGGCGTCATGCGTAGCGGATAGATGGCCACCAACATCACCGTTCCGAGTGCGCCCGCGCCAACGGAAGTGAGCGCCACGAGCAGTCCAAGCAGACTGCCGCCCGCGACCGTGAGCCCGCCTTGCCGCTCCTTGAAGCGCGCGGGCGCTGCGATGCGTCGGTTGCGTGCAA
>JBIKQN010000121.1:0-5517 GCA_044349615.1 Phycisphaerales bacterium | reverse complement strand
GTGAGGTGCTCATGTTGGTGTCGACCATGAAGGGGTCACGCTAGAACTGTCGAGCAGGGTCATGTGGTTTGTTGCGTGGCAATGGGTGCCAACGAGTGTGCCCTGCAGCACTTCGGACATCAAGGCGATCCCGGCCACACGCGCGTGCTACGAGCGCCATGGGCGTCACTACGAGGTAGTAAACCATGCCAAGTGCGACTGTTCCTATCACCGTGCCAACGATGAAGACGAACGACATCCAAGCCCAATATGCGGGAAGACCAATCCGTGTTCCAGTGCCAGCGGTGACGAGCGCGAAGGCGCCGAAGATCCACATGATGGGCGCCATTCCATGACCCACACGGAAGATGCCCCAGTCAACAAAGTGAAAGAGTGAACCCATCACGGCGAGCGCACATGCCGTAGCGATAGCCCAGTGGCGAAGTTCTTTGGGCGATGGGTTCCAGTTGACCGTGATCATGTTGGGATTAAAACAGCGAGTAGATGAATGGCGCGGCATTGGTGCCGCCCAGGATGATCAGCAGTCCAGCCAGCAGTAGAACCACAATGATTGGAATGAGCATGTACGCCTTGTGTGCACGAACGAAGGCGAAGAGTTCAGTGATGAAGGACGGTCGGGACATGTTGGTTGTTTCGGCAGTAAACCGGATGGGCTTTAGTCAGGCGTCAGTCAGGGCGGAAGGACCGCTTGTATTCGTCTGCACCGGCCATGGCAGGCTGGTGTTCTTTGCGTATGAGTTGGTTTCCAACGACCAGTATGTCCATGTCCGTAAACATGAAGCAACGGTAGGCATCCGCTGGGTCATGGACGATGGGTTCTCCACGCACATTGAAACTGGTATTGACAAGCACTGGGCATCCCGTCAGTCGGTCAAAGGCACTGAGGATTGCATGAAAGCGTGGTGAACGTGCGGCATCAACAGTCTGCACTCGTGCGGAATCATCAACATGAGTGATGGCTGGAACATCGCTGCGCAGCGCCTTCAACTTTGCAAATCCAGTTGCCGTGTCGTTGTTGGCAGCGGTCGGAGATTGTTGGTCGGCAGTGCTGCTGCGGAGGTGCACCGCGGCGACAGGTGCTACAAGCAGCATGTATGGGCTCTCTGCTTCAAGGTCAAACCACTCGCGCTGCCGATCGGCAAGTACTGCTGGTGCGAATGGTCGGAATGACTCTCGGAACTTGATTGCAACATTCATGCGTCGCTGCATGGATGGATCGCGCGGGTCGCCAAGGATCGATCGATGCCCAAGTGCCCGTGGTCCGAACTCCGCGCGTCCGTGGAAGTGCCCGACGATTCGACCTTTGGCAAGTTCTGCGGCAATGGCTTCGGCAAGCGCATGCTCACTCAAAGTCTCTACAACAGCACCAAGCGGTGCGAGTGCATTTCGGATGTGGTCATCATTGAACTCAGGACCAAGAAATGAACCCTGCTGACTATCGCCAGGTTGTGCCTGGCGTGAATTTTTCAGATGGCCATACCAGTGCACCAGCGCCGCGCCGAGTGCACCGCCGCAGTCGCCAGCGGCAGGCTGGATCCAGAGGCGTTCGAACGGTCCTTCTCTCAGCAATCGACCGTTTGCAACGCAGTTCAATGCAACACCGCCCGCCATGCAGAGATTGCGTTGTCCGGTCTGTGCATGAACATGTCGCGCCATTCGAAGCACGATGTCCTCAGTCACGCGCTGGATACTTGCGGCAATATCCATTTCACGCTGAGTGATTGGGCTTTCGGGGTCACGCGGTGGTCCGCCGAACAACGCATGAAAGCGCGCGCTGGTCATGGTGAGACCGTGGCAATAGTTGAAGTAGCGCTGATCAAGCCAGAACGAGCCATCATCATGCAGGTGCACGATGTGATCGCGAATGGTCTTCTCAAAGCGTGGCTCGCCATACGGCGCAAGTCCCATCAACTTGTACTCGCCGCTGTTGACTCGAAATCCACAGTAATAAGTGAACGCGCTGTACAGCAGTCCGGGCGAATGTGGAAACCTCATCTCCTGGTGCAGGTCGATGGTGTTCGCCTTGCCGATGCCCCAACTTGCAGTAGTCCATTCGCCGACACCGTCCATAGTGAGGATCGCTGCTTCTTCAAATGGGCTTGGGTAGTACGCACTCGCGGCGTGCGACTCGTGATGCGTGGCAAAGAGGATCGGACCGCTGTAGGTACCGCCGAGTCCAGCGTCAATCTCGCGCGGAAGGTGGAGTTTCTTCTGAAGCCAGGGCGGCATGGCGGCAAGGAATGATCGAAACCCCCGCGGTGCATAGGCCAGTGATGTCTCAAGGAGCCGCTCGAATTTCACCAGCGGTTTTTCATAGAAGACCACTGCATCAAGTTGCGATACATCAATTCCTCCAGCACTCAGGCAGTACTGAACAGCCTGCTTGGGAAAGCGTTCGTCATGTTTCTGCCTGCTGAAGCGCTCTTCTTGGGCTGCAGCCACAATAACTCCATCACGCACGAGTGCAGCGGCGCTGTCATGAAAGAAGGCTGAGATTCCGAGGATGTTCATGCGATGTGTGTGCGAACGGGAGTCAAGACGCGGCGTGGGCACGGATTGCCGGGCGCATCGGACGCGTCGGCGCCTCGTTCAAACCACGGTCGCGATTCACATGCGGCGAGTGATGGTGCTCAGCGTGGCGCTGAGGATATTCGCGTTGGTGCGGATCGCTGAAAGCTGCTCCTCGTTGGGAGTCCGGTCAAGCTGGATTCGAGCAAGCCCGGCCTCACCGCCGGCGTAGACGATATTTTCCATCTCTTCGACATTGATTCCGGCCTGGCCGAGTGTTTCGAAGACGTGTGCAAGGACTCCTGGTCGATTCACATGGCGCACTGCAAGCAGCGTGGTTGCAGGGGTTGCCACTGCACGGTTCACGCAATGCGGCACATGACCACGTTCGGCCCAGGCGCGCACCACGCGGACCACTTCATCTGCAACAGCGCGCTGTGCCTGTTCGGTCAACGCACCGATGTGATGCGTGCCGATGACGCCAGGCTCCTGTACGAGTGGATCAGCGAACGACCCTTCGGTGCCATCGGGCTCATTGGCCCAGACATCAAGACCGGCGCGCAGGCCGCGTGTGCGCACTGCGTTGGTCAGCGCTGCCTGATCAATCACCGCGCCGCGGCTGGTATTCACCAAGATCGCTCCAGGCTTGAGCGCTGCAAGGAACTTCTCATTGATCAGATTGTCTGAATCATCACCGCCACCAGCGCTGATGCTGACGACATCGCTGAGTTTCGCAAGGTTGATGAGGCTGGCACAGAAGCCGCAACTGTGTTCGATGGCTTTCTCTTCAGTGAGATTCCTGCTCCAGGCAATCACATCCATGCCGAATGCGCGACCGATCTGCGCCACTTCTTGGCCTACTTGGCCAAGTCCAACCACGCCTAACGTGCGACCATGCAGTCCGGCGGCGTGAGCGAATTCGCGTTGTTTCCACTGGCCTGCTCGGAGCGCGGTGGTCTGCTCGGGGACTCGTCGGTCACAAGCCAAGATCAACGCCCACGCCAGTTCAGCAACGGCCGTTGCATTGCGCCCGGGGCAGTTAGCAACAAAGATTCCACGACGGCTTGCAGCGGCAATGTCTACATGATCGGTACTTGTTCCAGCCACCACGATCATGGCAAGGCGCGGGCTCGCTTGGATCACCTCTGCGGAGATAGGCGTGTTGCCGGTGATCAGCACATCTGGATCGGTGTCCTTGACTGCGCGTGCCAAGGTGGCTTCCGTGAGATCCGGGTCATTCATCACCATGCACCCGAGACCCCGCAGTGCATCGAGCCCACTCTTAGCGAGGGGGTCACACACGAGGACCTTGGCAGGTCCAGCGAGATTGCTTGCAGACGGGCCGGGCGTTGCGAACGCTGTCATACGACAAGTGTAGTGCTATGCCGCTCAGCGCTGTGACGGTCGTGGAACGAACAGCCCGCAGCGGGGCGCTAGGGGGCCAGTGGCCGTGGCGATCTCCCGGTCAGAAGTGAGGATCACAAGTGGCATTTGACCGGCCATGTGTGCTGCAATGACCTGTGCTGCGCCGGCGTGCAATTCCTCTGGCGCAAGTTCAGCAAGGGCGGCGACATAGGCATCCGGATGACGTACTTCCCACGCACTGTGGGTGGCGCCATCCGACGCTACAAAGTGATACGCGGGGCGCTCATTGGTATCGCTTATATAGAGATAGGAAAGATCCGCTGATGAGTCAATGAAGACGAGTCCTGGCACCAGTTGGGCATCGACAACAGCAAGATCTGCTTCCGCCGCCGAGATCGCTTCATCTGCAGCTGTATTCGGGAAGAGTTGCACCAAATCGCGCGTATCCGCGGCGCACACAAGGCCCATCCATCGCTTTCCGCCGTGTGTTGCTCGGTAGACGAACATACGTGGCTGCGGATCAGCCACCAATCCACCCAACGTCACCAAGGCATCAAGAGCGGCGCGTACGGCCGCACCGCCAGCGGCACCACCGAGCACATGTGCAAAGTTGGTGGCTGGCAGGGCAGAGAGGTCGCCGGCGGTGTCGAGGGCACAAGCCACTTCGACCGCTCGGGCCTTTGGGGGACGAAACATCGGGAGTGCAGCGATACGCATGAGGACTACATAGTCTAGTCCGAACCGCCCCTAGATGCTGAAATTAGGGTTTTTAAGGGGCACTTTCAGGGCAAGAAGCAAACTTTGAAGGTTTTTTCCCCTTGCGCTTCAGCCGTCCCTGCCTCCGGTCGATCCCCTCAGCGCGGCCATTCCGTCGCGCAATACTAGGAGACCACCAGTGACAAATCCGCTCCCTCGCATCCGTCCTGAACTCTTCCCGACCGACCTACCTGCCTCGATTCAGACGCACACTGCTACCGCTGCATTCACTCCCGGCTCTCACGCCCTGTGGATGCGGGCTGAGCCTCGCGATCTGCCATCAGCACCTTCGACACCGGCATTGGTGGCGGATTGTCCGCTCACGACACTCGTTGGTGAGCTTGTTGATCAAGTTGACCGCGCAGATGAGTCGCAGGCTGGTCACGCAGTCCGGGTGGCAGCACTTGCCACCATGCTTGGCTCATCAATCGGTATGGACGCCACCGAGCTCCGAACGCTTCGCATATCAGCACTTCTTCACGACGTGGGCAAGATCCTGGTTCCGAGCGAAATCCTCGGCAAAAAGGGACCATTGAACAGCAGCGAAACTGCGGAAGTCCGCCGTCATGTGGTCTACGGCAATGCCATCCTGCGCCGGATTCCGGTCTTGGCCTTCGCTGCTTCGACCGCTCGTTGGCATCATGAGCGCTGGGATGGCCTCGGCTATCCAGACCGTCTTGTTGGCAATGCAATTCCCCTCTACGCGCGGATTGTGGCGGTTGCTGATGCGCTTGATGCGATGACTTCGGTCCGCGCCTACCGCCCAGCCGTCAGCCTCGAGGAGGCGTTTGAGGAACTGGAATCGCAGTCGGGTGCACAGTTCGATCCGCTCATTGTGTCGGCGATTGGTCCACTCGTTGGTGCTGTTGGCTTCCAAGATTCATGGGT
>JBIKQN010000120.1:0-5525 GCA_044349615.1 Phycisphaerales bacterium | reverse complement strand
CACCATGCGTGCGGGTTACTCAGCCACGATGCCGAGACTGGATCTGGAAGTCCAGCGCCGATCCAGTCTCCCGTGAGCATTCCAAGGGTGATTCCCATGGCTGCGAATGCCACTGCCGAAACAGCAGTTCCCACCACAGACGAAAGGAGCGCTGCAATCCAACCGGGCGCCGGATCAATTCCCTGCAGGCTCCCGAGGGGCCAAAGAACCACATCTTCAGCACATCCGCCCGATGCGCGCACCACGAGCGCCCGTACGAATTCGCGCAGAAAAACTAAGAGAAACAGTGCCCCAACTGCCATACCCACCGTGCTTGCCCCGTGTACCGATGACTCTTCGGCTGGTCCAAATGAGCCTCGCAGCACCACGATCAGCGCGTAGGCGACGAAAGTGAAATGCACCCGAAATTGAATGCCCGCGATCGGAAAGAGTGGCAATGACCACGCCAAGGGATTGGCAGCCGATGGCGCCGAGCGTTCCCAAGTCATGCGGGATCCTCAAGGCGCATTATGGTGCTGCTCCTGTGCCCGAAGCTCCTAGCTTCCAGAGCGTGAAGGCGCCCAATGTCTTTCCGTCAACCATGTGACCGCGCGTGATCATGGACTCCATGTCTGCGATCGAGCGGGTTACCACTTCGATTTGTTCACCCACTTCAAGGCGCTGCGGTACTGGAGTCAGGCCGGTTGCTTCAAAGACATGCATCCGTTCATCAGCAAATCCCGGGCTTGTGTAGAAGACGCCTACTGGTCGAATGCATGCGGCAGAGAAGCCGGTCTCTTCCTCGAGTTCACGTGCCGCCGCAAGTGCGGGATCTTCGCCAGGTTCAAGTTTTCCAGCGCAGAACTCGTCAAGCCAAGCGCCAACTGCCACACGCCAGTTTCGAATCATGACGAGGCGACCGTCTGCAAGCACTGGAATAACGGTCACGGCGCCTGGATGGCGAACAACATCACGAACAATGACGCGTCCGGAGTCGTCCCGGAATGTAACGCGCTCCACGGCGAACACACTGCCCCGGTGGATGGGGGTGTGGTCATAGGCAACACGAGGAGCTGGCAGGCCAGAAGTTCCATCCATGGGATCTGCGGAATCGTACGCGAGTGCCATTGCCGTCAGGCGCCGAGTCGGGGATGATGTCCGGATGGAAGCCTCCCGTATGCCAATTGATCGCCTAGCGGATTGCCGATCATGATGAATCTTGACGAACGTCCCTCGCGGCATGACTTTGCGCTTGGAGCCACCGCCATTGGCGCCATGGTGGGCATTGCCGCCCTGCTCTTGGCGTTTGGAAAGCTGCAGCCGTTGCTTGAACGGCGCTTTCCGGTGATCGTCGAGACCAACGGAGCGCAAGGCGTCCGCCCTGGCAGTCTCGTCACCCTCAATGGGGTCACCGTAGGCGCAGTCCGCGGTGTTGAGGTTGACCCAGCCTGGAACCCGCCAGTGCAGATCACGATCGAATTGCGCCCCGATGCCCGCGTCCCTGCGGATGCCGAGATTCGATTGGCGGAATCATTGGTTGGCGGATCGGCAGAAGTGGCATTCCGCGTCCGTTCCGATACGAGCGCGGGCGCAACGCTCCTCAGTGCTGCCCAACCGCCGATGCGGGTGCGAGGCGAGAGCGTCAGTCTGCAAGAACGTCTTGATGGAGCTCTTGTTGGCGCAAAGGCAGCCATTGATCGTGCACGCGTGTGGCTTGATGATGAACAATTGCGCGCCGATGTGAAGGGCGCAGTAGGTCGTGCCAACCTGCTCTTTGATGAGGCAACCGATACGGTGCAAATTGTTGGCAATCTCTCACAGAGCGTGCAGATGGACGCTACGAAACTAGCGGTCACCCTGCAGCGCACCGCTGACTCGTTGGCATCTGCAATGGCACGAGTCGATGAGATTGTGGCACGCGTTGCTAAGGGCGAAGGAACTGCTGGCCGAATGGTGAACGATCCATCGCTCTATGAGAACCTTGCAGACAGTGGGGTTCGGTTGCGCGAAGCTCTTGATCAGGCGAATCTGCTACTTCTACAGATTCGCGAAAAGGGTCTGCAGATCAAGGTGCCTTGAGTAGCCGCCCAAACGGTGGACACAAACAAATGGAGCGATTGCCAAAAGCACACGAAGCCCGGCATGATGCCGGGCTTCGTGGAAGATTTCATGATGGGTGATGTATCAGCGTGGCGCGCCGAAATCACTTACCAGTGGTGGCTGGGGCTGCAGTCGCCTTGCGGCTGCTTGAGGTGTTCGTCGTTGTCTTTGAGGTAGCGCTTGACTTCGTCGAAGAAACTGCTGCTGGACGACTGGCAGTCGCCTTCGTTGCATCAACCTTGCCTGCAGCCGTTGGGGCATTGCGAGGGGACTCAGTCTTCATCGCAGAAACATCCTTATTCGCAGTCTTTGATGTCACGATGACCTCAACACGACGGCTCTTCTCCTTCGATGCCTCAGGACGATCTGGGCCGAAACTCATCAGACCCATGTGTGCACCAACCACGCCCTTGCGGTCGAGGTAGCCACGAACAGCGAAGGCGCGCTCGAAGCCGAGGTGGTAGTTGGTTGGGTAGGAACTCTTGCGAATCGGATCGGCATCGGTGTAACCAACAACGATGATCTCACGGTCGCTGAACTTATTCTTGATGGCAGAGGAGACCTTATCAAGCGACTTGCGAGCAGAGTCCTTGAGTGAGGTGCGACCACTGTCAAACAGCAAGCTGTTAGCAATGGTGAGATGAATTTCATCACCCTGAACGGTGGCCTCAACGCCTTCAATGCCCTGGAAGTCATTGGCAGTGACGGTGGCAAGCTCAACCACTTCAACGTTCGGTGCGGCAGCGCGCTGGTTGCACGCTTCAAGTTGACTTTCCAGCTCGGTGGTCTGCTGCTGGGCGCGAGCAAGTTGCTCACCCATGGCGTTCAGGTTGAGGTTCTTGTCCTCAAGCTGCTTCGTGAGCGCCTCGTTCTGAGTGAGGAGATCCGCCTCGGCGGCCTTTTGTGTGTCATTGCAACCAACCAGAACCGTCACGAGCGCGAGCGCTGGGACGGCAAGCATGCGAGTAAATGTCATTGGGCTGAATCCTTTCAAGTAGTTCTCGACTGCACCCGACGGCAAGCCATCGGACCACGCATCCTTGCGCAGTGACGGCATTTCACCCGACCCAAGAGCCTCTGTAAAGGGCTTGGAAGGCATTTTTATTGAATTGTTGCTGGGGTTGCCAGAGGGCGCCCCCTGTTGGCCAAACCTCCGAGCGACAACGCCACACGCCGAAAGTCTGTCAACTCGACGAACCCGGACGGGCTAGCAAGAGCACCGCGCCGACCAGAACCACGACGAATGCCAGCAGCCTCAAGATCCGTGAAAGTGCAGTCCGAGGACCGGGCTGTTCCTCAAATCGGGCGCCCGACACGGCACTGCCCACCACGCAGCCCACGGTCAATACCACCGCGACAGCGGCGCCGCCTGTCGGACGAATGCTCGCCGCCAAGATCCACGCCACCACGGCACCAACCATCAAGAGAATCGATGCTGCGGCAGCAATCCCGCCAGTGCGGCGAGCGGCCCAGGCAGACACCGTGGCAGCAACAGCCAACACTGCTGCCACCGCCAGAGCACCACCGGGGTCATTGCGCGCCCATCCGCCCATGCGCGCCATGGATGCGAGACCGGCAAACACGGCAGTGGCAATGACTGGCTTGAGGAAGAACGCCGCGAACGATCCCACTGCAAGCGATGGTCCAAAGGGCATACGCAGTGGAGCCTTTCGAAACAGGTTGCCAAGCCACCATGCCAACCCTACAAATGGCGCGACCACAAATCCAATGAGAGCGACTCGCCATCCAAAGACGGCGCCAACGCACGACATCAGGTGCACATCGCCGAGACCAAGGGCCTCTGTATCCAAGAGAACAGTTGCAATGATTCGGAGCGCCCACACCACTGCGCCACCAATCACAAATCCGGCGGCCACTGCGAAGAAGGCACCCAGTGCAGGATGCATTTCTGCCGGCGCCTCTAACTGATTCGCAACAATCCAACCCACCGCGCCGAGCAATAGAGGCGGACCAACGAAGGCAACTTCCTTGATCATTTCACGCCGCGCGAACGGGTAATCAGCAAAGACGTCCCCCTCGCTCTCAGCAAAGTCGCCCCAGTCATCAAACGAGCGTGGCAAGATCCCCGCAAAGAGCAGAATGCGGGCGATGGCCAGTCCGCCAACTGCCCCAATGGTCGCCCCGCACAGCGGCCATGACGGCGTGGGTATGGGAAATGGATGCCCGTTGTCATCTGCGACGAACGCTGCAACTGGCCACGCAATCAATGCCACCACCGAGGCCCACGCCGGAACGGCGATCGGTATGAGAAATGTGCGTGCGTCGCACATGGTCATGGCCACGAGGGCGCCTGTGCCCCAAAGAACTGCTACGAGCGCTGGGAATGCCACAATGGCGCCTTGCGAGCGCCACCAACCCTCGCCCACGGAGTACCAGAAGTCAGCCGGGCTAGGCAGAAAAAGCACTGCGTAGATAGCAACAAAGAGCAGCCCCAACCACAATTCACTGAGAACATAGCGCACCGGAATGCGCACTGAGCATGCCGAACATTTGCCGCGCAGAAAGAGATAGCCAACGATCGGCATGTTCTGATACCACGGCAGACGGAAGCCACACACTGGGCAGCGCGAAGGCGGAGAAATCACGCTCAGCCCCTCTGGCATGCGGTACGCCACTACATGGATGAAGCTTCCGGCACAAGCGCCGAACGCAAACATGAACACCATATTGATGATCGTGGGAAGTGCAATCGTAAAGTCGTTCAAACTTCCCATAGTCAATAATTCCATGAGTGACTCATACCGGTCAGAACGGGGCGTCTACTTGCGCAGGTTTAGCATCTGCATCAAGTTGCTGACCTGAAATTGCCTCAATGCGCTGTTCTGCACTGTCGAGCACCTGTCGACAGCGCCGCACGAGTGCATCGCCGCGCGCATACTCGCGCAGACTGTCTTCAAGGACAGTTTCACCCTTCTCCATGCGGTCAATGATGGCCTCGAGTTCTTCAATGGCCTCTTCGTAACTCATGGCTGCCACCTCCGCATCAAGGGCGGGGTCAACTGGAGGCTTTCCAACGGATTTTCGTGTTTGCTTGCTCATGCGTATGTAGTGCTTGTCGTGAAGGTTACTCGGCGGGTGGTTCGAAGAGTGTTGCCGGTGCGGAAGGGTTGGGATTCATCACGCGCGATCGCACCGTGCCGTCGGCGAGGCGGGACTCGATCTCCTGACCGGGTCGTGCATCGGCGGCATGACGAATGAGCGTCCCGTCAGCAGCGAACGTGAGAGACCAACCGCGCGCAAGCGTTTCCCCGGGACCTAGAAGGCGCAACTGCCGATCGGCGCCACTCAGTTGGACACGTAGGTCATCGATTGATCGTCGCGCGGCACTATGCAGGCGCGCATCCAGACTAAGAAGTCGCTCGCGTGCAGCGGCATGACGCGCAGCCGGGCGGTGTCGCTCAAAGCGAGTGCGCGCATCAGACAGC
>JBIKQN010000119.1:0-5529 GCA_044349615.1 Phycisphaerales bacterium | reverse complement strand
GCCCCAAACGGTTCGAACACATCGATTGCTGGGTTTCACCCTGGTGGAACTGCTGGTGGTTTTGGCCATTATCGGCGTCTTGGTGGCGATTATTGTTCCTGTTGCCCTAGGGGCTCGTCGTGCGGCTGGTCGGATGAGCGAGGTCTCCGCCTTGCGTGGGGTCATGACGGGCTGGATTTCGTACGCGGCGGATCAGAACGGATTCGTGCTGCCGGGCTACAAGTCTGGCTACTCGGCGCGTGATGAGAATGGGAATGCCATTCCTGCCGACGCATACGGCGGGGACATTGAGGTGGCCAAGCGGTTCCCGTGGCGGCTGGCACCGTGGCTCGATGACGACTTTCGCCGCCTGTATGTGGGCGCCAACGCGGAGACGCTTGCCAAATTGCAGTCTGGTGATCGAAACCAGTACTACTACTTTGCTTCGCTGTACCCGAGCTTTGGAATGAATAGTGCCTTCGTTGGTGGTGACGAGGCGCGATTCCCGAGCGATCCGGTCCTTAGTAACGGCATGGACAATCCGTTTGCGAAATACTGTGTGACGAGGCTTTCTGCCGCGAAGCGTCCGCAGCGAACGATGGTCTTTACATCTGCGCGCACCGGGGCGACCACTGATGGCACCATTAACGAGGGGAACTTTCGTATTGATGCTCCATGGCTTAATACGCCGGTGGCACGCTGGGCGGCGGAGTATGACGCGAACGACTCATTAAGCTTTGGCTCAGTGAGTGCGAGACATGGCGACGAAGTTGTCATTGGGACGATTGATGGTGGCGTTGAGCTTGTGCAGGTGGATGCGCTGCGCGACATGACTCGGTGGTGTGATGTGGCGCCTGAGCGCGAATGGTGGATTGGCAAGTAAACGGGGTCGCGTGGTGGCATTACGGTTGCGTGTTGGCTCGCGTTGATGCATCACGCCTGTCTACTGGCCCGCATTCGCCTTACGAGGACGGCCGCTGAGCGCGGCCCTGTCCTCTCCGGCGTCTGCCGGCCAGGGGAACGGGTTCCAAACCCTGGTCGTCAACGTGCCTTCCGTGTGCGAGCCCCCGTAGTGAGCACGGGATCCTCGGTAAGCGGAACCTTGTGGAGCGCAGCCGTCCGCGTCCGAGGGTCCCGCGCGCAACGGAGGGGGCGGTTGGACGACTCAACTCACTTCACCGCGCGCAACCGCGAAATTGGGGACAGGGGTGAACGGCACCTATTTATCGCGACCGGCAGGTAGTTCAGCGTTGTATGCCGCGGGAGTAATCACATAGTGATTGCCCACATGGCTCTGAATGACGCCGTTCCACACACTGCCAATCTCCGCGTTCCAGTCAAATTCCAGCGTCCAGCCCTGCAGCGCCTCTGTAGAGCCGTTACTGATGCGGAAAGCGCCTTGGCCTCCGCCGCTCTACTGGTTGGTAAATGAGAATGTCGCATCGCCAAATGCGCTGACCGATGCGGAAAGTAGGCAGGTAATCGCAGTACAGATCTTCCTGTTCATCATTGGTCTTCCTTGTTGTAAAGGATGCTCGAACTGAATCAATCACAGTCACGAAGGGCATACGCCCACCAATTCCTACGCAGTGGGTTTGCGAGGAGGTCGAAGTTCCGGTGAGGTTTTTGTGTAATCCATGCGATAGCACGGGCTTGTAGCGCGTTGGTGTACATCCTGACTTGTCAGATCGCCGTCCCGTGCCTATTCATTCTCCATCACTTTCACGCAACTTCGCCAAGACGCCGAGATCCTCGAGCGTGGTGGTGTCCTGCGTGATCTCATTGCCCGCAGCAACATCGCGGAGCAGTCGGCGCATGATCTTTCCGCTTCGGGTCTTTGGGAGCGCATTGGTGAATCGAATCACATCCGGACGTGCGATCGGACCGATGTCCTTGGAAACAAACTCCATGAGCCGCTTACGCATGGAGTCGCTGGCATCGTGCGCATGGTCAGGATGCAGTACGCAGAAGGCAGTGATGCCGGTGCCCTTAATCTCATGCGGCATACCAACGACTGCTGCTTCCACCACCAACTTGCTACCCACGAGCGAGCTCTCCACCTCGGCGGTTCCAAGTCGGTGCCCACTGACGTTGAGAACATCATCAATGCGGCCCATGATCCAGAAGTATCCGCGCTCATCGCGGCGCGCGCCGTCGCCGGCGAGATACATGCCAGGGACGCGGCTCCAGTACGTTTCGATGAATCGCTGCCGATCACCATTCACGCCGCGCAACATGCCCGGCCATGGCTTGCGAATGACCAGCAACCCGCCAGCGTTCGCGCTCTGCTCATTGCCGGCATCGTCAACAACTGCGGCGTCGATACCAAACATCGGGATCGTGCAACTTCCTGGCACGGTTGGCGTGGCGCCAGGCAGTGGGGTAATGACATGTCCGCCCGTTTCGGTTTGCCACATCGTGTCAACAATCGGGCACCGACCGCCACCAATGATCTGGTGGTACCACATCCACGCCTCTGGATTGATCGGTTCGCCAACGGTTCCTAAGACCCGAAGGCTGGAAAGGTCGTGCTTGGCCGGATGCATGTCGCCCCAGCGCATGAAGCTGCGAATGGCGGTTGGTGCTGTGTAAAAGTGCGTGACTTTGTGGCGCGCAATGATGCCCCAGAATCGGTCCTCTGCTGGGAAATTCGGGGCGCCTTCATACATGAGCGTTGGCACGCGGTTGGGCAGCATTCCATACACGATGTAACTGTGCCCGGTGATCCAACCGATGTCCGCGGTACAGAAGTACACCTGCTTGTGTCCTGGCACCAAATTGAATGTCCAGCGCGCAGTCGCCGCGGTGAACACCATGTATCCACCAGTGGTGTGCAAGATTCCTTTGGGCTTACCAGTGCTTCCCGATGTGTACAAGAGGAATAGTGGATGCTCACTATCCACCGGCTCACACGCGCGGGTGGTTGGTTGCGCTGGCACCAAGTCATGCCACCACACGTCGCGCTCCGGATGCATCGGCACTTCGTTGTTGGTTCGCTTGAGTACCAGCACCTTTCGAACACTTGGAAGTTGTGCGCATGCGGCATCAACGTTCACTTTCAGCGGCACTACTGATCCGCGCCGCCACGCGCCATCACAGGTCACGATCACCGTACTGCCAGCATCGTGCACGCGATCGATGATCGCTTGTGCGGCAAATCCGCCGAAGATCACGCTGTGGGGCGCACCGATACGGGCGCACGCCAGTACGGCAATCGCTAGCTCAGGCACCATGCCCATGTACAAGGTGACGACGTCACCCTTCTTCACGCCCAGCGTCTCGAGTGCAGATGCACAGCGGGCAACTTCGTCACGCAATTCGTTGTAGGTGATGCGGCGAACTTCGGGGGTGTGGCCTGACATGGGCTCGCCCTCCCAAATGATGGCTAAATCGTTGCCGTGTCCATTCTCTACTTGGCGATCCACACAATTGAAGCATGCGTTGGTGGTACCGCCGACAAACCATTTGGCGTCAGGGAGATTCCATTCGAGCACCTTGGTCCATGGCTTGTACCAATGAAAGTCACTCGCCACTTCCGCCCAGAATGACTCTGGATCGCGGATGGAACGCTCATGCATGCCGCGGTACGCGTCCATGTCGGGAATGTGAACCGTCCCCATGCGAGCCGCGAAGTCCGCTGGCGGCGGGAACAGGCGATCTTCGGACTGGACTGATTGAATGGAAGAGTCGGTCGACATAGTTGTGACGATACCTCTGCTTCATAGATGTAGCCTGCCATCATTCGTCAGCAAAGGACCAGTGCACTATGCAGCAAGCAAACGGATTCAAGAGCCAAGTTGCGATCGTTGTCGGAGGAACCACGGGCATGGGTAATGCCGTAGTGCGGCAACTGGTCGCCGCTGGATGTAAGACGCATGTCCTTGATATTCACGAAACCACGGACGCATCATTTCACCGCTGCGACATTCGCGACCACGCTCAAGTGCAGTCCTGCATTGCGGAGATCGCGGCGCGGGATGGGCGTATCGACTTGTTGTTCATAGCGGCCGGCGTTCATCACTTTGCAACGCTTGAAGACACCAGCCTGGCGGATTTTGAACGGGTGATGTCGGTCAATGTCACCGGCACATTCCATGTGTTGAAGGAGGTGCTACCCGTGATGCGTGCGCAGCAGTACGGAAACATTGTGCTGATGGGGTCTGATCAAGCGTTCGTTGGTAAAGCGCGCAGTGCCGTATACGGAATGTCCAAGGCAGCGGTGGCACAACTCACCAAGAGTTTGGCAGTTGACTACACGCAGCACAACATTCGAATCAACTGCATCTGCCCCGGCACCATTGAGACGCCGATGATTCGATCAGTGGTGGAACGAATCGGCAGTGCGCTTGGATTGCATCGCACTGCAGTGGATGAATCCATGCGCACCGCACAGCTCGTACAGCGGTTTGGCACGCCGGAAGAAATCGGCAAAGCAGTGATGTTCCTGCTCTCCGATGATTGTCGATTCATGACCGGATCGCTGATCAGTGTCGACGGTGGCTTTGTCTGTCAGTAAACAATCGCGGCAAAAAATGTGCGAGAGGGCAGTCCCTGGCCGCTCGCTTCATTCACCAATCCGTGCGCCGGCAAACGCCTTGGCGGCGCGCAATGCTTCCGGCAGACGGGCTGGCTCTTTACCGCCCGCTTGCGCGAAGTCTGGCCTGCCGCCACCCTTGCCGCCGCATGCTTCCGCAGCAGCGCGTACCCAGTCGCCAGCCTTGAGGCCCTTGTCTTGAAGGGCCTTCGGGACGTCAGCGGCGATCGCCACCTTGCCCTCAGCCTCGTCGGCACTCATGAGCAGGATGGCACTTTCCGGGCGCTTGGCGCGCACCGCGCTGAGCGCAGAGAGCAACGCGGCGGGATCGGCCCCACTGATACTGGCAACAATCATCGCGCCACTCATTTCCTCGGCGATGGCGCGAGCCTGAGCAACCACCACATCACGGTTGGCACCTTCTTGCGCCTTACGCCATTCCTTTGCTCGTTCGCGTAGCTCGGCAACAGCGGGCTCCATGCGGTGACGGAACACCGTGGAAACCGGCAGTTCTGCAAGCGCACTGGCGATGGCGGTGGCCTCCTCTACAAGCGCCTCGCCGGTCAACTTGCGAGCGGCAGCTAGTCGCTGCTCAATATGAGTGGCGGTTGCTTCTGCAGCATGTGCTGCGGTGCCAGTGACCGCAAAGATGCGCCGTACGCCAGCACTTGATGCACCTTCATTCAGGATTGCAAAGTGCTGAACCTCTTCGGAACTGCGGGTGTGCGTGCCGCCGCAGAATTCCACAGAGCAGTTTCGCCACTTTGGATTTGCTGGTTCTGCAAGCATGTCCGTGACCTTGGCGCCTACCGAGACCACGCGTACCGGGTCGGGATAGCGTTCGCCGAACACGGCGCGCACGCCATGGATCCCCTTGGCCAATTCCAGCGGAACCACCAGGGCATCCACCACCATGGTGCGCGCAATTGCAGCGTTCACCAACATTTCAACGCGCGCCAGTTCATCAGCGCTCATGGCTTTGGAATGCGTGAAATCGAAACGCAAGCGATCGTCGG
>JBIKQN010000118.1:0-5539 GCA_044349615.1 Phycisphaerales bacterium | reverse complement strand
GGCCGTTGCACCCTTGATGCCGGGGGCAGTGTCAGTAACCACCAACGTGACCGACATCGGCATTTCAATGGAGATCGGTCGGCCATCGCACCACAGCACAACCACTTGGCTGTTCGGTAGAACGTACAGCGGCATGTCGCCGATGATTTCCTTCGGCAGTTCCACTTGGTCGAAGGACTCAAGGTCCATGAACACAAACTTGCCGTTTTGCTCGTAGAGGTATTCCATCTGGCGGCGGTCGAGGTCGACCTGCTCAACTTCCTCACCGGAGCGAAGGCGCTTCTCCAGGATGGCGCCGTTATTCAGATCCCGGATAGTGACTTGGATGAAAGCGCGAAGGTTTCCGGGCGTTCGGTGCTCCAACCGGGTAATGAGGTACAGCTTGTTGTCAATCTTGATACCCATGTTGGACTTCAGTTCGGTCGACTTCACGCGGAGTGCTCCTAGTTAGGTGAGGGGAACATCGCAGGATAGCGAAGCCCATAAAGAAATACCCCCAAATCGGTGAGGATTTGGGGGCGGAGGGAGGGAAAAGGGCTCTTTAATTCACGCCGCGAGCGGCGTGCGTAGGGCGGGAGGGCATACCTAGCAATCTAGGACAGGCCCGCCAAGGCCTTACGGTGTCTTTGGTTTAAGGTTGGGAGCGCTTGGTAGCGCGTCCGTCCTCTCTCCTCTGTAACAAACGGAATGTAGCGCCGAAATGCATCATGGGAAGTATCACGAATTCAAAAGAACTTCAATTGTCCCCTTTGCATCCAGATGGCAGAAGTCAAAGTCTTATAACTGAGACTTCTACCCCTCCAAGATTGGCAAGGCAGGGGTAGCAATCGATCTACACTTGTCTCTCCACCATGAACACCCTGAATCCAGTGCGCAATCCCCTCGTAGTTCGTTCCGCAGCCATGATCGGGCTGATGTTGGCAAGCATGGGGGCTCCCGGTGCATCAGCCCAATCCCCGGCTCCCACCCGCCCGATTGTTCAGGCCCCAGCCTCAACGCCAGCCGCTGCGCCTCCAGCCGCTCCCGCGCCGGACGCCGCCCCGCCCATTGATACATCCGGCACGATCGATTCGCTGCCGCCGCTCTCTGTTCAACCGCCTGTCCTTGATTTGGGATTCATGGCTCCGCGCATTGGTGCCAAGGGCACTGTCACGCTGACAAATACGGGCACTACGCCCTTGACCATTGTTGCAATCACACCAAGTTGCAAGTGCACCACCACGAGTGCGCTTGCGGGCACGGTGTTGCAGCCTGGTCAGTCCGCTCCTATGGAAGCAGCGCTTGATGGCGCGGCGATGCCTCAGACGCATCGGGCCAGCATTCGTGTCCTCGTAGAGGGCTATGCCAAAGTGGTTGAGATTCAGTTACGCGCAGAGACGGCGATGCCAATCCGCGCAGTACCGCCCATCATCAACGCTGTTGAAGGCAAGCCCCGCCAAGGTCGATTTGTAGTGGAGAGTATTGACAAGAAGCCCTTCACCATCTGTGCTGTTGGTGGTCGGGTTCCGGAGTTCATTGGCTACACGGCTGGCGATGCCCCGCGCGCTCAGTATTTGGTGAAGTTTGATCTTGATACGTGGCAGCCTGATTTCCCCGCATATTTGGCGATCGAAACTGATCGCGCCGATTGCCCGATCTTCGACATCTGGGTTCGCAGCGAGCGAACCATTCCAACATCGGCATTCCGCATGAAGGACTATCGAGTCAATGTGGGACGCATTGATGTGGGCGGCAGTACCGATGTGAGCCTTGAGATGGAAGATGCCGGGGAAGACATCCTGGCCGTGGAGAGCGGCTCCCCCGATGTGCAAATTGAGATGCTTGGGCAGCATGTCGATGCCAAGGTGCGAAAGATCAGCGTTCGCATCACGCCCAAGAGCCCTCGCGAGGGATTGCTCTATGCATCGCTCAAGTTGTACGGTCGCGAGAAGGAGCAACCGCTCATCATGTTCGCGTCCGTTCGTCCAAAGGGTGCAACTGGTTGCACTGGATGCAATGCCGTGCAAGGCCCATCAGCTAAGTCGCCGCAACCGATGCCGATGCCTGCGCGAGCGCCGACTGCGCCCGCAGCCCCCTGATGCGCTCTGACTACGCATCGTCACGCACCCACACTTTCTAGCTCATCCAACTTACATTCAGGGATTCTTCAATGTCCGACCCCGGCACATCAGCACCCGCCGCATCTGTCTCTGTTCCCCCAGTCATTTCTTCTGCTCATCGCCAAGGAGCCATTGAAGCGATCGTCGCTGCTCATGGTGAATTGGCTCGCTCTTCCGCCACAGCCGGCGTGAAACGAGTGGCTGATCGGTGGTCTGCGACGGACGGTGATGCCGGTGCATTCCGCGCCCTCTGCGAGAAGCATTTCGTGATGGATGCAGTGCTCCGCACGCGACTTCTTGCGCGCCTTGAGGAATCACTTCGCCAGATCGGTGGTCACCTCTATGAAATGCGTCGCTCACTTCGACGCTGGAACGACCTCGTCGGCGATGAATGCGCCGGAGTGGATGATGTCCTTGCCTCGTTTGACCCAGCCCCGGATCTTTCTGATCAGTTGTATCGCCAGAAGGTGGCGTTCATTGCGCTCCTCAATTTCGATCGCCCCGACTTGCGTGCCATGCTTGCAAGCGGTGACACATGGAGCGTGGAGCAGTGGGCTTCGGCACGCGTTGCACAGCAATTCGGTCCGCGCGTCCCCACGGAACTCGCCGATCACGCGCGTCGCGTTGGGCATGAGGCGCAGAACTTTGTTGCAAAGTTCCATGTTCCGGTAGGCACCATGGTGGATGCCAAGGGAAAGCGTTGGTTTGAGCCTGACCGTGCGCTGCTAGCGCACTGGCTCGTTCGTGAAGAAATCAAGGCGGGCTATGGTGATCCTGATGGATTGGACAAGCAGCACGCGTTGATGTGGGTGATGGCACGGCATATTGATGGCAGCATTCCTCGCAGTGTCATGGAGCGCACATCGGCTGGCGCAGCATGGGATCCCGCGCACAACACCGTTGGCGGCAAGCCTGTTGCTGATGAAGACACCATTGGTCCGGAGCGCTATCGACAGATTCTGGCTCATCATGGCGTGGCAGCACGCTTTGATGTCCTTTATCCGGAAGCTCCCACCGCCATCGCGCGTAAGTTCGACTTGGCGCGCGAGATTCCGGAGACTGATGTTGAACGACTGCTCATTGATTTGCTAGAGCATCCTGCGCGTGCGCCGCTTGCGGCGTTCCTCCGCACCCGGCTCGGTCGTGCGCTTGAACCGCAGGACATCTACTTTGAAGATGTTGGCGAAACCAAGCCAGCTGCAGAGTTGAATGCGGCCGTGAAGGCGCGCTTTGCCGACGAACTTGCCTTCCAGGCTGCGCTTCCCGAAGTTCTGCGCGGACTTGGCTTCCCAGCAAGCGAAGCAGATTTCCTTGGTGCTCGGATCAAAGTTGAAATCGCCAAGGGTTCTGGGCACGCCATGCGACCCATGCTCGGCGAGTACGGAGCGTGGCTGCGAACGAATCGGCTCAAGGATGAACTCGGCTGGGACGGATTCGATACCGCGATGCACGAGCTTGGACACAACCTGGAACAGCTCTACAGTGCGTTCAATGCTCCGCGGCCCGCGCTGCAGAATGTCCCCAACACGGCGTGCACAGAGGCGTTTGCATTCCTCTACCAATCACTCGCAAAGCGCGTCTTGGGTATTGAGGACACCGCCGACATGCAGCGGTCGCAGGACATTGATGCGGTAGCCACCATGTTGGCCGCTCGGCAAATTGCGGGACCAAGTTTGGTTGAACTACGAATGTGGCGATGGATCTATGCGAACCCGGGCGCAACGCCCGCTGCGCTTCGCGATGCAACGCTCGCCATTGCTGCGGATGTTTGGACGCGCTATTACGAGCAAGACTTTGGGCCTGACCACACTCGCATCTTGGCTGCCTACCAACATATGGTTGGGCACCCGCTGTACTTGGCGGACTACACGCTCGGGCATGTCATCAGCCATCAGATTCGCTCACACATGCAGGGCAAGGATCTGGCTGCCGAAACCAAGCGAATCTGCTCGATTGGTCGAGTCACGCCAGATCTCTGGATGCGGCGTGCTGTTGGCAAGGGAGTTGCGGTGGCGCCACTCGCTGAAGATTGCATCGCTGCACTCGCGAGGCTCTCGCGGTGATGGGCGTTGCCCGCGCGACATTCCTAGCCGGATGCGTCTCAGTTGTTGCATGTGTTGCGGGTTGCCAGACCCCCAAGTATGAGATGAATTGGAATCGAATGCGCGTTGGTATGACTCAGGACGAAGTTGCTGGCGCACTTGGGGAGCCATCAAGCAGTTACCTTCCGCCGCCGGCAGCCGTTGTAAAGCCGGGTACTTCGGCAGGGCGTGGTCCGGGGCCGATGCGTGGCGAACGTTGGCAGTACGGGGACACGCTTTCAAGCTTTGCAACGCGCGCTGTCTATCCGGATGAAGCAGACGAGCGAGCATGGTGTGTGTTCTTTGGACCAGACGGCAAGGTCAGTGGATTCCGCCCGCCATCATGGGCAGATGCCAAGCGATCGCAGGATCCCCAAGAGCATGCGGCGCAGCCAGCAGCAGAGCATTCGCAGGCAGCTTCTGAGCCGCCGCAGTCAGCGCCGGAGTTGCCAAATCCCTAGTTTCCAGATCTGTTCAGCCCGCTGAACCGAAACTGCGTCGCGATACAAGCCACAGTGCTCCGATTGCTGGACCAACAAGCATGGTGAGTGGTGCAAGTGGTTGCGGGTCGAACACAAACTTCGCCGTCCCGCCCCGTGCTGCGGGTGGTGCTCCGATGCTCGGACTGACTGGCGGGCTTGCCGGGCTGCTTCCGGGCGCCATCGCTGACGGTGCCATGGGCGCAAGTGTTGGCGCAGGCTGAACGGCGGGTGCTGGGATCGGAGTGGGAGCAGGCGCTGGAACGGGCACCGGCTCCGCAAGCTCTGGAGTTGCCTCAGGTTCGATCGCCGCGGGATCGGGCTCGTTGGGATCGCGCGCAAGATTCTCACGAGCGCGAACGCGGCTTGGTCGCACTTGTTGTCGTTCAATCAGGCGGCTCGGCGGTGCATTCTGTGGTGGCGCAGCCGATGGGCTGGATCCCGCGGGCGCTTGCAATGCAACCATCACCAACAGGGCGGCGTTGATCATGTGCTCACCGTACCACCATTGGGCGAGCGGGTGAAGCCAAAAAGCACATCGCGGGACGCAGATGCGTCCCGCGATGGATTGTTTAGGTGTTTCGACCCTGCAAGCAGGGGTCTCAGGCGGCTTAGACGGCCGCAGCCATCTTTTCGGCCTTCTTGCGAGCGTCATCCAAAGTACCCACATACATGAAGGCACTTTCAGGGAGGTTGTCGCCTTCGCCGCTGCAGATGCGCTCGAAGCTGTCGATCGTCTCGTCAAGAGTGGTGGTCACTCCGGGCAGGCCGGTGAAGATTTCACCGACATAGAACGGCTGACTCAGGAACCGCTCAAGCTTGCGGGCGCGGGACACGGACAACTTGTCGTCCTCGCTCAGTTCATCAACGCCGAGGATGG
>JBIKQN010000117.1:0-5596 GCA_044349615.1 Phycisphaerales bacterium | reverse complement strand
GCCACCAACCGAATCAATGCGCTGCATGGCTGCTCCGCCATCGCCCGTTGGAACAAAGAGCGCGAATCCGTCGCCAAGACCAAGCACCGTGAATGCACGATCTGGTGCTTCAAAGGTGGTTAATCGCAACGATCCCGATGCGCCCAAGTAATCGATTGCGCGCTGGCCACCCTCAAGCCTCATGAGCGCAGATCCCCGCGCAGCTCCGCTGATCAATTGCATGAATCCCGGCCCAGCGGACGCGTATCCCGAAGGCGCCCACTGCCCGTCAGCCGATCGCACTAACACCGCTCCCGCCGGATCAACGAGCGCTGGTTGATTGGCCACTGTGACAAGCCGGAGTCCCGCGGCCGGAGGTGCATTGGCAACAGCAGACCATCCACGCGAGCCAAGCTCCTCAAGCGTGGCTCCCGAAGCACCGAACCGGAGTGCTAGGAGACGATCATCAATCGCCGCGATGCCACGCAAGTCACCATCACCAGCCACACTCGGATGAATCTCCATTCGAGCCGGTGGGTCTGAGTAGAAAGCCCCGGTTGCAGGATTGCGAACGGCGGACACTGAGTAGACATCACGCCGCGCGCCAGCAGTTTCCGGCGCCAGCACAAGCCACAATGTTCCACGCAGCGCGGCCATCGCCTCAGGGACACGCGGCAACGTGCATGCCTCGCGTACGCAATCGCAATTCATGGCCGCTGCATGGTGAAGCAGCACCCATTCCGTACCGCCGGCACGTGTGCGTTCAACCACAAACCACGCGTGCACACCGTCTGATGCACTTGCAAGGGTGCGATCACCGCCAGCGCAGACGGCGGGAGTTTGAATGATCAACAGGACCACTGCAAGAAAGAGCTGCCACACGGACGTCACGCGGTTCATTTCTCTTCCTCAACTGTCTCTGGTGTAAATCGTGCTCGTAAACCATCCATGTCATACAGCGCGGGTCGATCGGCAGCCTCTGCATCAGCACGCGCTGAATCAAGTGCAATCGAAAGCGCCGTCACCCCACCTTCGCGGACTGCAACCAAGCGACGAGGTATGCGCGGCCATGCTCCCTGAGCAATACCCGCTGTCTCAACCAACATCAGTTCGCCAAAGTCAACCCGCGACGAGTCGCCCGCATTCCATTGTGCGCGTACCGATCGCGGTGCCAATGTCACGGGATCGAATCCGCCCTCGACGCGGACTGCCGCCGTGGATTCGTTTGCAGCCTGCTCCAGTTCTACCCAGACCAATCCATCACGCATATCGACAACTGCACCAGCACGCGGCAGCAATGGCGCAATTCCAAGGAATCGCGGGTTCGCCACCTGCGCTTCGCGGGCTGACTGGGTAGGTGCGCTTGCAGCCATGGTTCCCCACACCAATCGCGAAGGCGCGGTCTTCAGTTCAAATCGCCACCAACGCGCTCCATCAGAACCGAGCCATGCATGACGATCACCAAACTTACTGATACTTGCTGCAACACCACGACCCGCGCACCAGCGCAGATCCGCATCGCCCTGCTCAAAGTGACTGCCCTGTTCATCGTTCCATCGGAGTTCTGCAACACCGCGGGCATGTAGGACACGGAGTGCACCAACGCGTGCTTGTTCGCTCGCGGCGATGGCTTCGTTTGTAGGAACGACCTGCGTGACTGCTGGAGCAGTGGCGTTCGCGACCGCACCCCCAGATGCAGATGCGTCAGGGACATCCATCACGCGCGGTGCGCATGCTGCAGGCAGAACGGTCAACAACACCGCGGCCGTGACCGCGCGCCGAATCATCACGCGCGTTGCTCCGGCAATACTCACAGTTCGCTCTGCATGACCTCACCGAGGTGCTCGGAGAGTTCCTGCAGGTCCTCGTCGCGAAGCCTCGGGTTGAGGACGCGGATCGGCGCAATGGTTTCATCCATGCCCCGCTTCTGCACGAGCCACCACTCAGCGTTCTCTTGCCGATCAACGCGGACATGGCGAAGCAATCGCTTGCGCAACAGAATCAGGCACATCAACCATCGGTACGCGATGCGCTGCGGGCGCTCATCGCCTTCCAATCGGTCGAAGAGTTCCAAGAGGGTGTCATCATCAACCAAGAGTCGACGCTTCTGATCCGGCTCGGGCGCAGTGGTGCGCCAGAAGCAGACGAGACCCGCCGGGCGTGAGCCTGCGGTCCATGCATCCACTGCAAAGTCACGGCGCACAAATTCATGCCCACTTTCGTCGCCCTCTGGGGCATCACACAGGGTGGCCACAATCGGCTCCCCGGGTACAAGTGCTCGCCCATCAGCGGCGCAGGCAGCAGTGAATCGACCAAGTTGAAACGAACCGGGGGCGCGTGACATCGTGGACGCATCGTAGTGCGGAGCGGCCAGAAGGGCATCCACCCTATACTCGCCTCACGATGCTCGAACGGATCGCACAGATCTTCCGCGGAGACGAGCGCCTAGCAATAGCGATCGAGCTGGCGATCATTTGGGCTGTTCTGTTTGTGGCGCTCCGATTCCTCCGCGGAACCCGGGGCGCTGGCGTCCTGAAGGGCGTGATTGCCATCCTGGCAGCCATCATTCTGAGCCTGCGATTTGCGGGAAGTGGCAGCGAATCCTTTGCACGGCTGCGATTCATGGCCGAGGCGCTCGCAGGCACCCTGGCCTTGGCTTTGGTGGTGATCTTTCAGCCCGAGTTACGGCAGGCGCTCATCCGGATTGGCCAGTCGCGCTGGCTTTCGGGCGGGAATCGTCGATTCACGGAAATGGTGCCCGCGGTTGATGAGGCGGTGGAGTTTCTCAGCCGAAACCAATTTGGCGCCCTGATCGTGATTGAACGGGGTGTGCCTCTGGGGGAGATGACCCGCACAGGCGTACCGATCGACTCCATCATTTCTGCGCGACTTCTGGAATCCGTGTTCTGGCCGAACAGTCCCCTGCATGACTTGGCCGTGGTTGTGAGCGGCAACCGCATCGTGGCCGCCAATGTCCAGCTCCCCATTGCAGATGCATCCATGGTGCCTGCGCGTCTCGGGTCCCGGCACCAGGCGGCCGTGGGCGCCACCGTCGAAACCGATGCAATCGTGGTGGTGGTCAGCGAACAGACGGGTGCCATTCGGATCGCTCGTCACGGCGGGCTCTCTGAACCAATCGCCTACGACGACTTTGCACGCGCACTCCGAGCGGCGCTGACCGCCGACGAAGACTCAACACCTGGACCCGTGCCGCAGGAGTCCGCATCATGAAACCTGCACCAAAGTGGCGCTCAGAGATTATGAATGCGGTGGCGGCTGCTGTCATTGCCCTTCTCATCTGGGCCTATGCAAACGACCGAACTCGCGAGACTGCATCCGTCGCTGGCACCGTTCGGCTGACGCCCGCAGATCCGCGGCTGCAATTTGTTGATCCATCCACCGCCGTGTCATTGGCTGTTGAAGTGCGAGGCTCGCGGCGCGCCATTGAGGCATTTGAAGATCTTCTGCGGACAGGGCTGCCTCTTGCCACTGGCGGCGATGGACTTCCCGCCGAGCCTGGCTTGCATGCAGCGTCATTGCGCGAAGTGCTCGCGGCCAACCCCACCATTGTCGCCACTGGCGCTGAAGTGGTGCGAGTGCGTCCGGAATCGTTGCGGTTCGAAGTGGGCTCCCTCGTTACAGAACAGGTGCCGATTGCAGTTGTCCTGCCGAACTCCGCAGTACGCGGCGAGATCTTTGCTGATCCGCAAGTGGTGACCGTGACATTGCCCGAAGCTGCCCGCAAGTCCATCGGGGCTCTCAGCGTTGACGCCTCCATTGACACAAAGAACCTTGAAGCTGGCAAGCCGCAGCAGATTGATGTTGAACTCCGTTTACCAAGCGCACTTGATCGATGGAAGGAACTCTGCCGCGTCGTTCCGCCAAGGGCGCGAATCTCCTTCGAACTGTTAGCTTCAAGCAGCGAATACACCGCGCCCAGTATTGCCGTTCGGATCACCCTGTCGCCGCAGACTGCCAATCGGTGGGATGTCACGCTTGCCCCTGGCTCCGAGTCCATGAAGGGCGTGGTTCTCACTGGTCCTCGGTCAGCGATTGAATCAATCACCACTGGAGCCTTTACGCCAGCGGCGGTGATTGATCTTGACGAAACGCCCGTAAAGATCGGCAGCGCGGATTATCCAATCACTTTCTGGCGACTGCCGGAAGGCGTCACCATCGTGAAGAATTCCGGGAACGCCACACCAGCGGTTGCCACACTGCAGGTGATGCCGCGCGATCCAACCGCGCCGATGACACCAGTCATGCCAACTTCGCCGAAGTAGCGTCACACCCCCGCGCGAATGGCGTGCCAATTCTTCTTGCCGCGGCGTAGCAAAGCAACACTTCCGTGCAGCAAGTCTCGCGCTGTGAGACGCGCGTCAGCGACTGCCTTCGTGCCGTTCACAAGCACTGCTCCCGCCTGAAGGAAATCGCGTGCCTCACGCTTGCTTGCAGCCAAGGTTGTACGTGGAAGGAGGTCGGCAAGCAATACACCTTCGCCACCGAGTTCGCCTGGCTCCAAGACAGTGCATGGAAGGTCTTCCGCAATCTCGCTGATCGTGCGCGCGTCAAGTGCGGCCAAGTCACCAGAGAAGAGTGCGCGACCAGCCGCTTCGGCATTGCTGCGTTCTGAAACACCGTGGAAGATCTCAGTCATCTCATTGGCTAGCACGCGCTGCGCCTCACGCTCCTGAGGTCTTGCTGCAGCGGCATGCTCAAGTTCTGCAATCCGATCCTGCGGAAGGAATGTGAACCACTTCAGGAATCGCACAACATCTGCATCGGCAGTATTCAGCCAATACTGATGGAAACGGAACGGGCTCGTGCGATCAGCAGTGAGCCAGATAGATCCCTTCTCACTCTTACCAAATTTCCCGCCGTCAGCTTTGGTTACCAACGGATTGGTAATCCCATACGCCTCGCCATGTTCAATGCGGCGAATGAGATCTATGCCACTGACAATGTTGCCCCACTGGTCGGCGCCACCAAGCTGAACCGTGCAGCCCATGGTTCGGAACAAGTGCAGGAAGTCATAGGCCTGCAGAATCATGTAACTGAATTCCGTGTAGCTGATGCCTTGTTCGCGCTCTTCGAGGCGACTCTTTACGGAGTCGCGCATGATCATTTGATTGACGCTGAAGTGCTTGCCAACATCGCGCAGAACATCAAGGTAACCCAGCGTGCGCAGCCACTCGCCGTTGTCGACCACCTTGGCGGCGCGCCCGTCCTGCTGTGAGAAATCGATCACCCGCTCAAAGATCGCCTTCTGCCGCGAAACATTGTGCGCCACCAACTCGGGAGTCATCAGTTGCCGCTCGGCACTCTTTCCACTCGGATCACCGATGAGTCCTGTGCCTCCGCCCATTAACACCACGGGGCTGTGACCAGCCCGCTGCCAATGCGCCAACAACTTCATGGGGACATAATTGCCAACCGTCAAGCTGTCCGCGGTCGGATCGAAGCCCGCATAGGCAACCCGACCCGGCGTGGCTACATAGGCGGGAAGGGCTTCGGCAGTGGTCTGGTGCAACAGGCCGCGCCATGAGAGTTCGTCAAGGAATCCAAGCATTTCACCAAGCGTACCCCCGGGATATTCCTCTCGTATTCGGTAGGATTT
>JBIKQN010000116.1:0-5611 GCA_044349615.1 Phycisphaerales bacterium | reverse complement strand
GCTCCAACCATCATGAATAGTGAAAACAGCGCCTCTGAGGAGATATTTATGCCCTTGTCAGCGTCCGAGAGGTGCTTTGCGGTGATTCTGTGAAATTTTGACCTTGGCGTGATGGGATCGGGGTCAGGATTGCGTTCTTGTAGGTAGAGGGTGTTGCCACCGTTCAGATGGCGTCACGCCTTGCCCCTAGCCCCAGCACGTCCGAGTGCATTGGGGCTTTTCTCTTTTTCCCTGTGATTGACCTCAGTGGCCTCATGGTCGCTCGCCGTAGAATTGTGGTTAATCCCATGTCTACAGCAGCCACCGCCATCCGTACGCCAGAACCACCTACCACTCCGGGTCCTGGACGCGTCTACAACTTCTCTGCTGGTCCGGCGTGCATGCCGGACAGTGTCTTGGCGCAGCTCCGCGAGGAAATCATGGACTTTGACGGCAGCGGTATCGGCCTGCTAGAGCAGAGTCACCGTGGTCCCGCGTATGACCGAATCTTGGCAGACGCGTTCACGAGCGTTCGCGCTTGCGCCGGGGTCGGGGCTGATTGGGAAGTGTTGTTCCTTCCTGGTGGCTCAATGCAGCACTTCTCTTTGATCGCCATGAACTTTGCGCCCCAGGCAAAGGTTGGAGCAGAACCAGGTTGGGTTGCATTTGCGGACACAGGTCTTTGGTCTCACAAGGGTGAGAAGGAGACCGCGTGCGTGCGTCCGACCAAAAAGGTGTTTGATGGCGCCACCTGCCGCTTTGACCATGTGCCCTCAGATGCAGAGATTTTGGATTGCACAGGCGCTGCGTACTTTGCGTACTGCTCCAACAACACGGTTGAAGGCACCCAGTTCGCGCGTCCTCCGCGTGTTGCTGCGCCACTGGTGTGCGATGCAACAAGCGACATCTTCTCACGGCCTTATGACTTGAATGCGCATGAGCTTCTCTTTGCCAGTGGTCAGAAGAATCTGGGTGCAAGCGGCATCACCATGGTGCTTGTGAAGAAGTCCTTCTTGGAGCGCGCAGACACATCATTGCCGCCGATGCTGAGTTACGCGCACTTTGCAAAGACGGAATCACGCCCAAACACTCCGCCTACATTCGGCGTTCGAGTGATTGGTCTGATGGCGCAGTGGACGCATGAGTTCGGTGGTCCAGCCGCATTCGGTCCGCGAAACAAGGCAAAGGCTGCGCATATTTACGCAGCGATCGACAACAGTGGTGGCTTCTACCGACCGTCGATGCGCGCCGATTGTCGCAGCGACATGTCCATCAGTTTCCAGTTGCCAAGCGATGCACTTGTTGATCGCTTTGTTGCCGAGGCGGAAGCAGAAGGTCTCTGTGGACTGCGTGGTCATCGCGAGTGGGGCGGGATTCGTGCCTGTGTCTACAACGCGTTCCCCGCGAAGGGATGCGAGTTGTTGGCGGAGTTCATGTCCGCGTTCGCCAAACGGAATGGCTGATGGCAGCAGGGGATCAACCTGTGCAAATGCCGCGTCTGCGCCCGAGTTCTGTGCTTTGGGGCGCTGTTCTGCTCGTTGGTGCATTCCTAGTTCTATGGCCTGCGTGGGGCGGGATTGTTGCTACGAATGATGACATCAAGTTCCTTCGAGAGCCAATGTGTGACCAGCCAGTGTGGACACGCATCTGTGATGCTTGGGCGCATTCAGCGAGCTTTCGACCACTAGAGGTGCTAGTCAGCGCTTCGTGTGACGTCACGACACTGGCTTGTGGCTGGGTGATTCCAGTGCAGGCACTCGCTTTGGTGGTGCTTGCATTCGCTGTTGTTGGATTGGCACGGCAGATTGCGCCCGGCAGCCGAGCATTAGCGCCCCTCGCACTTCTTTGGATTGGGCTATCTCCACCCACGACTACCGCAGCGTGGCAGATGGATGCAGCATCGCAGACGTGGAGTGCTGCCCTCGGGGCATGGGCCATGTTGTTGGCATGGCGCGCATTCAGCGCCGCGCGTTCAGGGCGTACGGCATGGTCAACGCTCGTGTGGCTTGCAATCGTGTTTGCCCTCGGAGTGAATATCAAAGAGACCATGTACGGATGGAGCGCGGCGATCGGCACAGCAGTGATCGCTGGTGTTGTGTGGTGCCTAGTACGAGAGCGAAGTGCAGCTCTGCGGGCATCCTTGATCCTGCTGCCAACCATCGCGCTTCCAGTGGCGCACATGGCGGCTCGCGTTATGACTGGTGCACTTGGTAGTGCTGCAGAGAGTGACCCAGGAGCGCGCTACAAAGCCGAACTGGGACTGAATGTGCTGGTGAATTCAGCCATGACACTTGCAGGTTGCCTAGGCAATGGTCCGTTTCACTTGATTACAGATAATGATGCATTGCCCATCCTGCGGGTGTTACCCCTACTTGCCATTGCATTGATGGCTGGAGTCTTGGTGACAGCGCTCGGATTTGCATACCTTCACCGTCGGGGAGCAAAGCAGCATTCGTTGCTAGTGGCTGTGATCGTTGCAGGAGTTGCCTTCGCCAGTACGGCGGCCACCATTCCGATGGGGAGTGTGTCAGAGCTGTACTGCATGGGAGCTAATGTTGGCACGGGCATCTTGTTTGCCGTTGCGCTGTTGGCACTGTGGAATCCCATCGCTGCGGATGAGCGCATGCTGTGCCGCTCAGTGGCGGTGATTGCAGGATCGGTCCTCGCTGGGATCGGCGCGTTCGGTCTGGCAGGGCGCGCGCATCAGTTAGAGATCACTTGGAAGTGCACCGCTATGGCCAATGCATCCATTCTGGCGTTCCAACACACCGTGGAAGCGCAAGAAGACAGCGAGGCATGCGCCGGTGTCGTGTACTTCCCGGCGAATTGCTTGTTGGACCGAACCTATGGGCAATATGTGCTGCCACCAGCTCAGACAATTCTGATCGAATGCACGCAGCCGTGGCTGGCACGGCTTGATCCAACACGACCACTGTGTTTCTCCATAAGTCAGCCACCAGCTGTTACCGAGGCCACGGACTTAGTCCTCGATTGTGCAGCGATGCCCACACGCGGGCATTGGTGACCGCGTCGCCGGGTGACCAACTATTCCTGATCAGTCCCTTGACCATTCCAGCGGCGCACCACTTTGCTATCGATACCAAAGAGATCAAGCGCTCGGCCTACTGATTGATTGACGATGTCATCAATCGTCTTGGGCCGGTGATAGAAGGCGGGCACCGGAGGCATGACGATGGCGCCGTTGAGTGCGGCGCGTTCCATGATTGCAATATGTCCAGCGTGCAGCGGGGTCTCGCGGAACATCAGCACCACGCGGCGGCGTTCCTTGAGTTGCACATCGGCCGCACGCACGATCAATTCATCGTCAAAGCAATGAGCGATGCCAGCCAGTGTCTTTACAGAGCACGGCGCAACCAACATTCCGTCCACTTGGAATGATCCACTAGCGATTGATGCACCAATGTCTTTAAAGCCATGCACAACGGAGGCAAGTTCCTTGACCTGTTCAAGAGAAAGATCGGTTTCCTCGGCGATAGTTCGCCCAGCTGATGGTGACAGCACTAGGTGAGTCTCAACGCCCACACCACGCAAGAGTTCAAGGGCGCGGATGCCGTAGATCGCGCCAGAGGCGCCAGTGATCCCGATGATGATTCGCTTCATACTTCGCGCCGTTCAGGTGAGTTGACGTAGCAATGAGATCTGCGCGGCCCACCGCGCCAGCACCTCATCGGGTGAGCGAAGACGATAGGACACGCCAGCTGTTACATCGGCATATTTCGCTCGATGTTCTTCGGTTGATTCCACAGTGGCCCGAAAAAACGCCAATTGCGGCTCATCAGCGGGGTGTGCTGCGCTACTAGCGCCTATGGGCGCGCAGTCAGGCGGTGCTGCGACAGGTGTAGCGAGCAGTCGAATCTCAAAGACGGCACCATCAAGGACCAGCGATAGTGTGGCTCTCCCGGTGCGCATCAGGTTGCGGCAAGTGGCCGAGTGTGACCAGATGCAGAGATGAAGATGGTGTGGATTAGCTGCCAGCACCTCACCGACGGATAGTTGCGCGCCATGCGGCCACCCGGATTCATCCACTGTTGAAAGTCGAAATGCTTGTCCCGCTCGTCCGAGCAGGTCGGCGCCATCAAGATAGCGCGCAACCTGCTCGGGGAGCGATGGAATTGACGGTGTGCCTGAGATCATGCTCGCGCAATTATCGCAAGCGCCAGTCACTTCTTGTCAACGAGTTCACGGAACGATTCCGCCCATTGGGTGCACGCCTTTTCGGCAGTACCCAGTGCGGAGAGTTTCTCAGTGCCGATGCGCTCTGTGTCATGCGTCTGCATGAGCGCTGCAACAACGGGGCCGTTCGCGCCATCCATGGCATAAAGCTCGGCGCCTGCGTAGCCGTAGCCGCCCTTAAGAATCTGCGACTGCGGAGCGATGTTGCGCAGTGGCTGGTTTGGCTTGACGCCTGTGATTGCAGCGCGAATGACGAGGGTTCGGTCACCAGTACCGATGCCGGTACCGAATGATTTCGCAAGCGCTTCCTGTAGGAGTGTGCGCAATTGCTGCAACTGATCGGGAGTGAGATCTCCGTAGGCGTTGCCATCGGGCGTCACCACCGGTTCAATCACTACCTTGCCGAAGCGAGAGGTATCAAGATCCTTCTTACGGAAGTCCTTGCGATCATCGCCATCGGCTTTGAGAGCAACGGTCCGCGGGATGTAGCCGGTGTAGGCAACGGTCTTGTTGCAGCCAGTGAGTGCGCCGGCGAACAGAAGGGATGCAATTGTGGCGGGAAGGATGGTGTGGAGTTTCATTTGTGATTCCTGTAGGAAGTGTGCTTGAAAGCGGAGAAGATAGTGCAATGCGCTAGGTTCAGACGAATACAAACGCCGCCGCGAATTGCTCGCGGCGGCGTTGATTGTTGCAAGCACGCTCATGCGCGCACGGATTGTGATTAGACCTTTGGTGGTGCCTGTGGTGGTGGTGGCGGAACATCGCCACCCTTGCCGCCTAGCCCCTGTTCTGGTCCACCCTGACCACCCGGTCCGCCTGGTCCGCGAGGTCCACCAGGTCCACCCGGTCCACCCGGTCCACGACCGCGTTCCTTCATGGCTTGGCGCAGTTCTTCCTCGGAGACCTTTCCATCACCGTTTTTGTCAGCGTTCTTCATTCGCTCCCAGGCTTTGGCGGGCACTTCATCCTCGGTGAGGAAGCCGTCGCCGTTCTTGTCTTGGGTCTTAAAGTCAGGGCGCTTTCGGCCTTCACCGCCACGGCCTTGTCCGGGGCCGCCAGGACCTTGTCCTGGTCCACCTTGACCACCTGGCTCCTTTGGCGGCGGGGGTTGGTCGCCGCCAGCTGGTGGCTGCGTGGCCACGACAGTACCGGCAAGCGAAAGTGCGAGGAAGGCGGGAGCGATGAATGTGAATACGTTGCTCTTCATTTCAGTGTGTTCCTTTCGGTATCTAGGTTGCCCGAAGTTTGTCGGAGGGGACAACGTCTCATCGTTGCGCGCTTCGTGCCTGCGCGAGGTGGTTACCTGCCGGGACCGCCCGCGCCGCGTGGGCCGCCTGGCTTTCCAACGCCACCGGGACCAACTGGTCCACCGGGCTTGCCAGCACCACCCGGACCTGCTGGACCAACGCCACCGGGACCAACTGGTCCACCGGGCTTG
>JBIKQN010000115.1:0-5627 GCA_044349615.1 Phycisphaerales bacterium | reverse complement strand
GGCTCCGATATCGCCCCCGGAGACGGGGGCATCAACGGCGTGGGCGCCACGTTCGGCAGCGCGTGTGGCAATCCGCCGCGCAAGGGCAGGGCTGCTGGTGGTGAAATCGATCAGTAGATTCAGGGGCGATTGCGCTGCAAGGGTGCCAAGGGGTCCCAAATGTGCGGCCTCCACATCCTCTGGATAGCCAACCATGGAACAGATGATCGTGGCTTGTTCAGCGACTGCCCGCGGCGATTCGGCCCACCGGGCGCCGTTAGCGAGCAGTGATTCGGCACGTGCTTGCGTTCGAGTGTGGACAATGAGCGGGTGTCCCGCTGCCATGAGGTGCTTTGCCATGGACAAGCCCATGACGCCCGTTCCGATCCATCCAATGGTGACGCGTTCCATGTCAGTAAGGGTAGCCGGATGCCATCCGACAGGTGCCGATAAGCATGTATGAGATATGCGCTTGCGGCAACGGCGGGGTCCGCTACACTACGCGGCTCGGCGCAGCCTGTCTGCGCGAGGAGAACACCATGCCGAATACCGCTACCAGCCCCACCGTCCAGTTCACCATCACCGCCATCCCAGCTGAGCACCGTCGTCAACAGACGCTGCTTCGCCTCATGCGCATGAACCCCGGTGTGCAGGGTGCGTTGAACCGCCTTAAGCGCGAGCGCCTCCGCAGTGGCAATCGTCGGACCGCCCGTGCAGGTCGCATTTGGCTCGCTCGCGAAGAGTGCACCCGCGTTGTCTTTGTTGAAAAGGGCGCAACCTTCACGCTCCGTATGACTCCGCAAATCGCTGCGGATGTCAAGAGTGTTGAGAAGTACCTCGAAGCAAAGGCGGGTTGAGCGCCGTCACTGGCGCTCCCATCATGCAGATCTTCATGGCACTGTGTGCGGGATTAGGACTCTCTGCAGCCTGTGGGTTGCGAGTGTTCCTGCCGCTCTTTGTTGCATCCATCGCCGTTCGCGCAGGGATGTTGTCCGTGGGTCCGTCCTTTGAGTGGATTGGAGCTACCCCGGCGATCGTGCTCTTTGGTACGGCCACGGTTGTTGAAATTGTTGGCTTCTTAGTTCCATGGGTTGACCATGCGCTTGACCTGCTCGCTGCACCGCTCGCGGCCATCGCAGGCGCCGTGTTGATGACTAGCCAATTGGACATCATGATGCCCGGCGATGCGGAGAATGCCGTCGCGGCCGTCCCGCTTCTCCACCCTGCAGTGGCCTGGTCGCTTGGAATCATTGTGGGCGCCATGACTGCGTCTGGAGTGGAAGCAGCCTCAATTGCAGGGCGGGTTTCCAGTTCAGTGCTCACCATTGGTTGGCTGAATCCGATCTACGGCATGGCTGAGACCGTGCTAGCCCTCCTAGTCACGCTCTTGGCCGTGTGGGTTCCGGTCTTGGTTGGAGTGTTGGTTCTGTTGCTTCTGCCAATCGTTATCTTCGCGGTCTGGCGCATCCTTGCGTGGCGTCGAAAGCAGCGCCGCGCCCATGAGCAAAAGCTCCAGCAGGCTCGTGAGCGAATCGCATCCTCAATTTCGCACCACGCTATCCGCATGGGAGCGGCCGCTGGCGGCTCTGGTCCGGTAGCACCGGCCTAACCCTCGGCCAGCTTCGCGCATAAAGCGCGCACAGCACATGTCAGACTTTAGCGCCCTGTGCCGCGACTTCTGCATCAACCAGAAGCTTGCACTCAAGATGGACTTGCCCGCCGCGCGCGAGCCAGTGCTTGACCTCTTTGGTCGTCTCCGCAAGGAGATGCCGCGCCTCTCAAGCCTTCACAGATACCCCGATGGCGAAGTAGCCCTTGAGTCTACGGAAGATGACCGTGACTTCCTTTGGATCGGCATGCGCCAGACTTCGTTGAAGAGCGGCTGGGTAAACCCCGCCACTCTTGAGGACGCGTACCGCATGCATCGCATGGTGCTTGAAGTGGCGCCGTACTTTCTCTCCATCAGTCCGCTCGATGTTGATCATCTTGAATTGGTCTATGCATTTGACTTTGAGTGCGAAGGCAACCGCGACGAGGTAGTTCTCGACGCGCTACTTGGTGGCTCGGCTCTCGGTGAGTTCGCTGAGATAGCAACGGACAATGTTCTGGACGCGCAGCCATTCCTGGCGATTGCCCTCTCGGATGCCCCGGATATGCATGTCTATCTTGAGGTGAAGACGCGGCTGCCACGCGGCGGCGAACCATCAGCGGGGCGTGACGGGCTCGAGCCATTGAGTGTCATGCTGACCGTGCGCCGGACGGGTCCAGTGAAGTCACTGGAAGAGTTACCCACCATTCTGGCGGCTCTTGCGGGTCATGGCGAGCGGATTGTCGAGCAGCGGCTGATTCCGCGCATACTGATTCCGCTGAGCGAGCGGATCAACCGGCACTGACTCCGCTTGTCCGCAGCACGAAATCATTCATGGACGGTTACGACCCTGTAGTAATCCAGCGCAACAACTTGTTGGTGTCGGTGAGGTCGTGGACTGCAAGGTCTGCGCCGGCTGCACGAAGTGAATCGATATCGAAGTGCCCGGTAGCAACGGCAATGACGCGTGCTCCGGAGGCATGTGCGCAGTCCACATCGGCAGGGGTATCGCCGATGATGATGACATCCTGCGGCGCCACTGGTCGGCCGTGGTGCTCCGCATAGCGGCGCATGGCAACGGGTACCAAACTGCGGCGGTCCGGACCATCATCACCCCACGCATTCACGATGAAGTGCGCCGGATCGATGCCTGCGTGGCGAACCTTCAGATTGCCGGTGAATTGATAGTTTCCAGTGAGGAGACCAATGGTCAGTCCTTGCGCAGCGCGGGTGGCATCCACCAATTCCTTGGCGCCGTGAAATCGCTCGACCGTGTTGTTGTTGCCAAGGCGTCGCTCAAGGTGTTCGCCGTAAGTGCGCTTGAACACTGCATGCGAGGCATCGTCCGTTGGGTAGCCGTGCACTCGGGCCAAATCGCGCCAGATCAGCGTGTCGAGCCGACCATGAATCTCAATGCGAGAGAAGTCAGGATCAATGCCATGCAGGTGGCGCAACGTAGAAGTCATGGCATGCACGCCCGCACTCAATGAGTGGAGCATGGTGCCGTCGATATCAAAGAGAACCAACATATGGATTGGATTGGCGGTCAGGCGACTGCGGCGCAGACTTTGCGTGCGGCATCGGCAAGGTCAGTCGCTGATTGCATGGTGGGGAGTTCAGCACGAGCAGCATCCAAAATCATGCGAGCTTCGGCGACATTGGTTCCTTCAAGACGGACGACGAGCGGCACCTTGAATCCAACATTCTTTGCCGCAGCAACGATCGCCCGTGCAACGCGGTCGCACTGCATGATGCCACCAAAGATGTTCACCAAGACGCCCTTCACTGCAGCGTCGGAAAGAATGATTCGGAAGGCTTCGGTGATGGCTTCCTCTGTGGCTCCGCCGCCAACATCAAGGAAGTTGGCTGGATCACCGCCATGCAACTTGATGATGTCCATGGTGCTCATGGCTAGGCCTGCGCCATTCACGAGGCAGCCAATGTTGCCATCAAGTGCCACGAAATTCAGCTCAAACTCGCGAGCACGCATCTCGGCGGCGTTCTCCTCGGTAGGGTCGAACATCTCCCGAAGATCGGGATGGCGGAAGATGGCGTTGTCATCGAAGTTGAACTTTGCATCAATGGCAATCACTTGGCCATCGGGATGCGCTGCACTTGCGGGCGTCACGACGAGCGGGTTGATCTCGGCAAGTGTGGCATCCTTGGCAAGGTAGAGCGCGGCGAGTTTCATCATGGCATCAGCGGCCTGTGCGACCTGCTTGCCCTTGAATCCGAGGTTAAATGCTGTTTGGCGTGCTTGGAATGCAGCGAGCCCAGTCAGCGGGTCGAGCGCGACCTTGATGATGGCATCGGGGCGTGTTTCAGCGATGTGCTCGATCTCCACGCCGCCTTCAGCACTGGCGATCAGTGTGTTGGTGCGGCGCGTGCGATCCATGACAATGGCGAGGTAGTACTCCTTGGCAATGTCAACGCCGGCAGCCACCAGGATGCGCTTGACCTCAAGACCTTCGGCTGGAGTCTGTGGGCTCACCATCCGGTTCGAAAGCATGAACTTGGCTGCGATCTCTGCTTCTTCGGCGGTCTTGCAGACCTTCACAAAGCCAGCCTTGCCGCGCCCACCCGCATGAACCTGCGCCTTGACGACCACGATGCCAACGCCTGCGGCAAACAGCGCGCGGGCTTCCGCTGTCGCGTCGGCCACGGTCTCCACCATGCGCCCTGGGGGCACGGGAATCCCAAAGTCTGCGAGGAGCTGGCGTGCCTGGTATTCGTGAATCTTCATGGGTCGGGAGCCTTCTATCCGAGCGGTATGCCGGGTGGGGAAGTGTACGAGATCAGCGGTCTGCTGCAGCCGCGCGGTGTGCCTGGCGCGCCTTCCACCATTCCCAAACGATGGGTAGCACACTCACGATGACGATTCCAATGACCACCTTCTCAAAGTTCCGCTGTACCCACTCAAGACCGCCCAGCATGTAGCCAGCAGTCAGGAGTAGCCCAACCCACAGCACAGCACCGAGCACGTTGTAGAACAGGAACTTCATGTAAGTCATGGCACCAATGCCAGCCACGAAGGGGGCAAAGGTGCGCACGATGGGTACGAAACGAGCAAGCACTACAGCCCGTCCGCCGTGCTTCTCGAAGAAGGTATGCGTGCGTTCAAGGTGTTCGCGTCGCAGCCATCGGAATCGGCCGCTGAATGCCATGGGACCAATGGCCCGACCGATGTGGTAATTGACGCCATCGCCAACAACGGCGGCTATGAAGAGCACGGCAGCCATGATCTCAATGCGCACCGTGGGCTCCGTGCCGCTCTGCTGCGCCACGCTTGCGACGGTTGCGCACACGGCGCCCGTTGCAAAGAGCAGGCTGTCGCCCGGCAGGAAAGGCGTCACCACCAATCCGGTCTCGGCAAACACAATCAGCCCAAGCATGGTGTAGGTGAGACCCGCGCCGAGCGTCTCGACAATCTGAGCCAGGTTCTCCCGAAGGGCACCTGGCTGCGAGACGAGTTGCCAGAGATCGTGAAGGAAGGGATCCATTCTGGAATTAGCCTCGCTAAGCGTTCTGGAAACGGTCGCGGCCCAGCATGGTGCCGGGCCGCTGACGTAAAGAGGACGGGGCGGGATTCGAACCCGCGTTACGGAGTAATACCCCGTAAACCGGTTTAGCAAACCAGCGCCTTCAGCCACTCGGCCACCCGTCCAGGGTGAGGAAATAAGTCTAGCAGAGAGCTCCGGACGTTGCCATCAGCGGTTCACGCTCAGTTGGAGTCATAGAGTTCAAGAATGCCAGTCGGTGCGTCGTAGGCACCCCCGCGTAGATGCGCCAATTCAGGGACCGCTGAGGTGCAGTACGCCAAACGACCCTGTTCGAAACTCGCTGAGAGGAGTGGCGCACCGGTCGTGGTGTTGATGGCAATATGTGTCCACCTCCCGTTGCGATCAACAGTGATGTGCGGCTTGTGTGGGATAGACACAGTGGTGAGCTTTCCGGCGCGATCAATGATCGCCGTGCACTCCACCGATGCTTGTGGGTCGGAGTGGTCTCTGTCATATTCCCACGTGCACTCAAGGTGCAACACGGCGGACGCATAGGACTG
>JBIKQN010000114.1:0-5644 GCA_044349615.1 Phycisphaerales bacterium | reverse complement strand
TGACGCGAAGGGCCTTCTCAAGACGGCTATCCGCGGCAGCGATCCGGTCTTCTTCTTGGAAAGCGAGCGCATGCTCGGCAACAAGGGCGAAGTTCCGGAAGAGGAGTACCTCATTCCATTCGGCCAAGCAAAGGTGATTCGTTCTGGCACCGACTGCACATTGGCAAGTTGGGGTCGCCCCGTGCATTTCTGCATGGAAGCAGCCGAGGAAATGCAGAAGTTAGGCATTTCCTGCGAAGTGATTGATCTGCGCACCGTTCGTCCGCTTGACATTGGAACAGTAGTTCGCAGTGTGAAAAAGACGGGCGCCTGTGTGGTGGTGGATCAGTCTTGGAGCTTTGGTAGCCCCGGTAGTGAACTGGCATCGCAGGTGCATCGCCACTGCTTTGATGATCTTGACAACTATGTGCACCGCGTGCATTCCGCGGATGTGCCTACGCCTTATGCCACGAACCTTGAGCAGGAGTACTTGCCGAACGCGCGCAAGATTGCTGAAGCCGTTCGTAGTGCTACATACAACCTCTGACCCGCAGCTGCTGAACAGGATTCCCATGCCGATTAATGTGACTATGCCCCGCCTCTCCGACACGATGGAGCAGGGCACCGTCGTCAAGTGGCACGTCAAGGTGGGCGACAAGGTCGCTTCCGGACAAGTGATTGCCGACATTGAAACCGACAAGGCCACCATGGAACAGGCCGTGTTCGATGAAGGTGTCATTGCCAAACTGGTGTGCCCTGAGGGCAAGCAGGTGAAGGTTGGTGATGTCATTGCAGTCCTCGCTGAGGATGGCGAATCCGTTTCGGATGCTGCATCAGCCACTACCGCTGCGCCCCGTGGCTCCGCGAGTGCATCTGCTCCCGCAGCATCGGGTGCAACAGCGGCTGCTCCGCGTGCCATCGTTGCAGACGTAGCCGCAACAGACATTACGGATGAACGCATGCGCGTTTCGCCGCTTGCCCGCCGCATGGCGAGTGAGATGGGCGTGGAACTCTCGCAGGTGAAGGGTTCTGGTCCGGGCGGTCGTGTAGTGAAGCGTGATGTACTTCTTGCTGCTGAAAATCGCAGTGCTGCAGTTCCTGCTGTTCGCGCCTCACAGGGTGCGGCTCAGGAATTGGTTGCAGCCATTCCGTCACACACCCCTGCGACATCTATGGGTTCAAGCGCTGGCGCGCTTGTACACGGTGCACAGAGCATCGAAGTACCAGTGTCCAACATGCGCGGCATCATCGCTAAGCGATTGGTGGAGAGCAAGCAGCAGATTCCGCATTATCAAGTGACCATGAAGTTCTCCATGGACGCGGTGCTCGCACTGCGCGGCTCGCTCAACGAGCAGCTTGCCTCCATGGAAGTGAAACTCAGTGTCAACGATTTCATCGTTCGCGCTTGCGCGCTTGCGATGGCGAAGAACCCCTTCTTCAATGCCAGTTGGGCCGGCGACCGCATCCTGCTGCATCAGCAGGTCAATGTGGGCGTTGCCATCGCGCTTCCTGAAGAGAAGGGCGGCGGACTAGTTGTTGGCGTCGTGAAGGATGCCAACCTCAAGAGCCTGCGGCAGATCTCCGGCGAGATTCGCTCGCTTGGCGAGAAGGCACGCACCAAGGGTCTCTCCATGGACGAAATGTCTGGCGCTACGTTCACCATTTCCAATCTGGGAATGTTCGGCGTCGACAATTTCACTGCCATCATCAATCCTCCCAACAGTGCAATTCTTGCCTGTGGCGCTGCTCTTGAGCAGCCTGTTGTCCGTAATCACCAATTGGTGGTTGGCTGGGAAATGGCAGCAACGCTCAGCCTTGACCATCGCGTGATTGATGGCGCTATGGCATCGAAGTACCTTCAGAGCCTGAAGCAATTCGTCGAAGGTCCGACGATGCTCTTGGTGTAACAGCACCCAAAGCAGTGAAACCGTTGACATCCGAGAAGACCCCCATCCTCGGATTGTCACTTGCGGATTTCATTCCATTGGCACGCCGTCATGGCATGTCGCTGTTTGCAGCTCAGACGCTTTACCGAGGGTTTCATCGCAGGGGTGAAGTGCAGGGTGGTGCCTTCCCTGATTGGATTGCTGATGCGCGGCGACCGATCAAGGACCGCCACGTGGACGGGGAAACCGTCAAATTCACCATGGCGCTCGACGATGGTCTCGAGACTGAGACCGTCATCATTCCCATGCGACACAAGGATGACACCACCACTCGGACGCTGTGCGTTTCAAGCCAGGTTGGATGTGCCATGGGGTGCCGTTTTTGTGAAACCGCACAGATGGGCCTGATGCGTAGCCTCTCGGCAGCAGAGATTGTGGCGCAACTGCATGCGGCCCGGTTCATGATTGGCGATGCAAGCACTGGACGTCCTGGATTCCCGATCAAGAACGTGGTCTTCATGGGAATGGGCGAGCCGATGGACAACATTGATGCGGTCCTCGGCGCCATTCAGGTGATGACCGATCGCAACGCCTATGAAATTGCTCCGATCCATGTCACTGTGAGCACCGTTGGTCGGACTGATGGCATTCGCCGATACGGTGAGTTTGTCTCACAGACGGGATTTCACCGACTGAATCTTGCAGTGAGCCTGAATGCGCCAAACGACCGGATTCGGTCGGAGATCATGCCCATCAACCGATCGGAGCCGATTGCAGATCTGATGGCTGCTCTGATGGCCTTTCCCAAGCGGGTGAATGCTGCCATTTGTGTGGAATATGTATTGATCCCAGGAGTTAATGATGCCCCAGAGCACTGTGATGAGGTGTGCGCATTGCTCCGCCCCCTGCATTGCTCGCTCAACGTGATTCCCTACAATCCGCGGAGAAATTCTCCGTGGCCAGCCCCGGATGAAGACCGGGTTCAGGAGTTTGTAGCGCGAGCCATTGCGAACGGGCAATTCTGTAAACGCCGGGGAACAAAGGGCCGGAGTGCCATGGCTGCTTGCGGTCAACTGGGGAACGAGAATATTCGTGCCCGAAAATTTGTTGAGGTTGACCACAAAGAAAGAGTGCAGATTCGTGTGGTTGGTAGCCAAAATGCCCCCGGAGCGACTGGAAGCCCGGTAGTCTCCGACCCGTGACCGATATCTCGATCTCCAGCTACTCGTTCCAACGCCTCATCAAGAGCGGCGAAATCCGCCTCGAGGACACGCCCAAGCTTGCACGCGAGTGCGGCGCAGATTGCATTGAAATCGCGACGGGCGGCACGCTCGGCCCGGTGCTTGATGAGGCCCTTGCGGGCCGGCTTGCGGACGCGGCTGACGCCGCTGATGTAGCAATCGTCGGCTTCGCGATTCATTCCAATCTGATTACTGCAGACAACCAACTTGACGATGCGGCTATCGAAGCCGTTATGAGTCAGCTGGCGGCTGCGTCATCCATCGGTGTCGACCGTGTGCGACATGATGCTGCATGGCGTGGACCATCGGATGACCATTCCGACGAGGCATGGGATGCAGCCCTCTGGCCGCTGACTAAGGCATGTCGTTCGATTGCAACCTGCGGTGCATCCCTGGGTGTGCGAACGAGCATTGAGAATCACGGCTTGTTTCTTGCGCCAGCATGGCGCGTTGAGCAACTTCTCAACTCGGTGCAGCATCCAAACTTCGGCGTGACTCTGGATCTTGGCAATCTCCTGTGGGCTCCGCAAGATCTGGTGGCATCCACCCGGTCACTGGCTCCATTTGCAGTCACCATCCATGTCAAGGACTTTAAGAAGGGTTCTGATGATCCCGCTGCATGGCCCACCTATCCGGGTGGTCCACGCGCTCTTCCAGTAGCGCTCGGTGCAGGAGATTTGCCCCTCGTGGCGCAGATCGATGCATGCCTTGATGCGGATACGAATCCGCTCTGGGTTGCCGAGTTTGAAGGGCCGCACGGCGATGTTCGTGCTGAAGTCAAGCGCTCATTTGAGTGGCTTCGCAAGCAGCTTGGCTGAGTGGTTGGGCACAGGGCACCCGCGCTTGTGCGGTGTACTTGTTCACTTCTGCCAATCGACTCGCGATGTAATAGGTTTCAAGTCCCGCACCTCAGGGTGCGGGACTTGTGTTTTTGCGACCTTGAACTCATCTACTCATGCGCGCCACGGTGCGGCTATCTACAATCGTGCTCCAGATGCACCTTAAGCACTCCGATCATGAGCATGGCCCGCCAATTGTTCCGGTGACCTTTATTTTAGAGGAGCCCGAGTTGCTAACGGGTACCAAGCAGACGGAGTGGACGCTGATGGGGGGCGAGCATGAGTCAGTCCTTGAATTGGCGATGGAGCACGGCATCAACATTGAGCACGCCTGCGGTGGCGTCTGCGCCTGCAGCACCTGTCACGTCTATGTAGAGCAGGGCATGGCATCGTTGACCGAAGCAACCGAAGCAGAAGAAGATCGCGTTGAAGAAGCACCCGGTATCAAACGCACTAGTCGACTGAGTTGTCAGTGCGAGATCAAGGGCAGTGGTCCAATCATTATTCGTGTTCCAGCATGGAATCGAAATGCCGTCAAGGAAATTCCGCACTGAGCCCGACGCGCGTCGTCTCTGCATGCGCGTTGGCAGCGCTGCTTGCTGCAGTGGTGCTGTTCCCGGGCTGCGGTGATTCCGGAAAGCCGCGTTCGACGCAGACTTCATCGGCACTTCCGATTGATGCGGCCACCATGGCAGCGCTTGATCGCGGCGTTGGTGAATTAGGAATGTTCGAATTCGCATCCGCGGAAGCAACATTCGCAGGTGTGTTGCAAACACACCCGCAGCTCTATGCGGCGCGCCTCGACCACGCAATTTCCATTCTCAATCAGACGGGTGAGGGCGCACAGTTACGAGCGATTGAGTTGCTTGATGGCATTCTGCGCGATCATCCTGGTGACACGCGCGCGGAATATTGCCAGGCGCTTGGTTACCTCTTCCTTGGTGATCCAAGCCGGGCATTGCCGCGCTTTCGGCGCGCATCTGACCGCGAGGGCGTCGATCCTTACGCTCATTTCTATGCCGGTCAGTGCAGTGAACTGCAAGGCGAATTGGAGGCAGCGCGTGGTTTTTACCAACGCGCTGCGGAACTGGATCCCTACTTGCGCAGTGCACTTCTTGGCCTGCAGCGAGTCGAGGGTCGGCTTGGACATCCCGCAGAGTCCATGGCTGCACTGGAACTATTCCAGCGCCTAGCAGACAACCCCCGCAGTCATCTTGCTGAATTCAAGTACACGCGCATGGGTTCCCTTGGTGAAGCGGTTCTGCCGGAATCGGCGCCGCGTGAGTTGGTTCGCCGCTCTGGTCCGATGTTGGCCAACCTTGATGCCATGCCCATTGATGGTCTGCCGCCCGCTCCCGCCACGGTAGCGGCAATTCTTCCGACGGCGGATCTTGATGGCGATGGCACGCTGGATTTTATTGCGCAAATCGATTTCGTGGAAGAGTCCCGTGTCGAGCGGCGCATGGTGCGTAGTAGCCCTGGCGGTCGGTGGAAGATGGATCAGGGCACGATGGATGCGTTCCGCCGCGGTCGTCAATTCTGGGGAGATCTGGACAACGACGGCAAGGTGGACGTTGCCTTTGGGCGCGTCGATGCAGCCACGCGGATCATTGGTGGTGGTGTCTGGGCGGGTTGGGCGCAACAGACTGCATCGGGTCAGTGGCGCAGTTGGTCATTTGTGGGCGTCACGGAGCCCGCT
>JBIKQN010000113.1:0-5645 GCA_044349615.1 Phycisphaerales bacterium | reverse complement strand
GCCAGCGAACGCGTGCATGGCTATGTCGCGCGCGAGGCTGAGCGGATTCTTGACCGCGGTGCCATTCCGGCGGTGCTCGGCGGCGACCACTCCAGCCCATTCGGTTTGATTGCTGAACTCTCGCTGCGCCACCCAGGCATGGGCATCCTGCAGATTGACGCGCACGCGGACCTGCGTGATTCGTTCGAAGGTTTCACGTGGAGCCATGCCAGCATCTTCCACAATGTGATGACGCGTTTGCCCGGCGTTAAGAAGTTAGTGCAGGTGGGAATCAGAGATTTCGGCCAGCGCGAAGCGGAGTTCATTGAGAATTCCAAGGGCCGCGTTACCACGTTCTTCGACCAACGCATCCGTGATCGTCAGTTCAACGGCGCCACATGGAGCGCAGTGTGCAAAGACATCATCGCCGCGCTTCCGCACGAGGTGTACATCTCGTTTGACATCGATGGCCTGACCAGCGAGCATTGCCCACAGACTGGTACGCCGGTTCCTGGCGGGCTTACATTCCCCGAGGTGTGTCACCTGCTTGAGATGCTTGCTAAGACCGGGCGCCGAGTCATCGGTTTTGATCTCTGCGAAGTCACTCCGAGTACATCCGGCGATGAATGGAATGGCAGCGTCGGCGCGCGCGTCTTATACAAGTTGATGGGCTGCACGCTCTTGAATGACTTCAGGCGTGAAGTGAAGAAAGCACGCGCGGCTCGCTAGGGCTAGCGCGTTACGCTAGCTCGATAGCCTCGGTCGTTCATCCCACTCGTTAGCGCTGACCTGCGCGCGACTTCTTCCCGGTGGCCTTCTTGGGAACGCCGTCATCCGGAAAGCGCGCTTGCACCATGCCGCGGACGGTGTCGCGGTACAACGCGCGCTCCGCGGGAACGCCCGCTTTATCGAGCGCCGCGTTGAAGTCATCAAGCATGCTCTTGGCGGTCTTGGCGTCCGGCGCATCGGCAAATGCAGCCTCCACGACCGTCATCGCATACGGATTGCACGCCAGTCCAGCGGCTAAGAATTTGCTGCACTCCTTGGCACGCTGCTCCGCGGGCAGTGCATCCCACGCGCGGCGCATCACCATGGTGTCCACCAATGACTCTAGCCCCACAGTGACGCCCCATGCCACGGTTTGGTGGAAGATCATCGGGCGCCGTCCACCCTTGTCGTCGTAGTTCCATCCGGCGTGCACGCCGGTGACTTCATCGCCGCCGGTGGCATACTGACCGCCCTTGCACGTGTATGTGCGAGCCTTTGCATCAAAGTCCATTTGCACCATCGCGCAGTGACCGGGCTGTCCAGCGGTGGATGCAGGTACGCCGCAAATGCGCTCGGTGCGCGCGCCGATATTTCCCATGGTTCCGCACACGCCGCCATCTTTCCACATCATTTGAATACTGCCGTAACAGTAAGGAAACGGACTTAACCGGCGCGCGCTCTGCATATCAAACTGCTGCGCGATGTCGCCGATGTATTCGCCGTAGGTGCGCATCTCGCCGGTATCACGAAACTTCGTCCAGATTTCTTCGCGCTCACGGAGCGGCTGATCATCAGCAGCCAGCATCATCAATACGGGCCACGGCGCGTTGAGCGGAAAGCGCGGCCATGCACGCGCCGCGCGCACATCGTCGGGGAATTTGCACCGGTCATTACGGATGAACCACGCCATCGATTCCGCAGGCGTCGGCGCTGCATCACGCTCAGCAGGCATGCGCCCTTTTGCCTGGTACGCAGCCTGGAACATCTCATGCGCAGCAGCGATGCGCTTACGAAGTCCTGCGTCATCCACGGCATTTGTTGAGTTCCAAGCTACCGCGCCGTCGCCGCAGTCGAGGCGAACGCTCTGCCCATGCGCCTCCATGTACGCATTGAATTCGCGCTGCAGTCCCGCGGATGCAATCACATCTGCAGCAACAAGTGAACGTGCAATCTTCCGAGTGACCTCAACTGCCTGACCACGCGGCTTCGCAATGCCCTTGCTGTCATACTCAAGCGGCGGGAGTTCCTGCGCCTTCACATCCACTTCAATCGGCGCGTGGTCTTCCAAGAAATTCACTACGTAGTCGTCGCAGTCGAGCGTGCGCTTTGAGTCTTTGGTATCTGCAAGCACGCGCGGATCACCAGGAATATTCAGTACAAGTGGCGCGCGCGGCGAGACGTCTGGCAAAGTATCGGGAGCTGACGCACCGTCGGCATCGTTCCATCCGCCAGCCTTCGGCGTGCGTTTGGCATATGAGTCTTGGATCGCAAATGCCAGCGCCAACTGTGGGTAATCGGTCCGCACGGTCTTCTCGCCAAGATCAATCTCTAACGACCGCAGCGCAAGCAGCACCGGCAGCGGGTTGTTGCGGCAGCCGTAGACCGAAGCTCGCAACACGGGGTCACGATCAATCCACGCTAGAAAGTCTTTCGGTAGCGCAATGCCCTTCGCTTTGCACTCGTCAAGTGTTCGCGCGCGCGCAGCAGCAACGTATTGATCCGCGCGGGAGTTCCAAGAACTTCCCAGCGGCGCGACCGGTCCAGCAGACATAGCTGCTGCGGCACTCGCCGGCGCGTTGATACCAATCAGAACAAATCCGAAAAGCGCGACTAGCAGTTGTGTCATTCCATGCACATGGTTTCGTCGGAGCATAGTGAGCGAATGCTACGAACTCAGGCGCGATTGGCAAATCCCACAGCCATCGCGCGATGCCGCGCCCGCTATTCAGTAGTTAGACCACGCAATCCGCCCTTTACGGGGGTGCTGTATTGTCCGAGGTCCGCAACCCTCGGCCCACTTATGAATACCAGTATTTCTGCATCCGGTTCCTCCTCATCCATCGGCCGAGACGTCCTTGCTGGCGTCGTGGTCTTTCTTGTTGCCGCGCCGCTTTGCCTAGGCATTGCACATGCTTCAGGTGTGCCAATCATTGCTGGCATCCTCTCGGGAATCATTGGCGGCATTGTGGTTGGTCTGCTCAGTGGCTCACACATCAGTGTCTCCGGACCGGCGGCGGGTCTGACGGCCATCGTGCTGTCGCAAGTGCAGATTCTTGGATCCTTCGAAGCATTCCTGCTTGCGGTAGCGGTGAGTGGCATCCTGCAGATTGCACTGGGAATGTTGCGCGCGGGAGCACTAGCGAACTACTTCCCGAGCAATGTCATCAAAGGTCTATTGGCGGCGATCGGTGTCATCCTGATTCTGAAGCAAGTACCGCATCTCTTTGGTCATGACTCGGACTATGAAGGCGATATGTCGTTTTCGCAGCCCGACGGTCTCAACACCTTCACTGAGGTGGGAGACCTGTTGAATCAATTCGTGCCAGGTTCGGTATTCATCGGTCTGCTTTGCTTGGGGTTGCTCGTCGCTTGGAACAGGAGCCCCCTAAAGAAGAGCCTGTTTCCCGCGCCGCTTGCAGCAGTGCTCTTGGGCGTTGTCGTGAGCGAGGCGCTTCGCATGGGAGGTTCCTCTTGGGCAATCGAGAGCACGCACATGGTGTCAGTGCCAGTGCTTGGTGCAGATGGCAAAGGTTGGGGCGAGATCTTCCGGTTTCCAGACTTCACGCAGTTCAGTAATCCCAAGATGTACATGGCGGCAGCAACACTAGCCATCGTGTCAAGTCTTGAGACGCTTGTTAACCTTGAAGCCACTGACAAGCTTGATCCGCTACGTCGTGTCTCGCGCCCGAATCGTGAGTTGCTTGCGCAGGGCACGGGCAGCCTAGTTGCTGGACTTATTGGCGGCCTGCCCACGACAGCGGTGATCGTGCGAAGTTCAGTGAACGCAAGTGCTGGTGCGCGAACCCGCCTTGCCACCATCACTCACGGTGTGCTGTTGGTGGTGTGCGTCTTCCTGCTCCCGACGGTGATCAACCGCATCCCGCTATCGGCGCTCGCAGCCATTCTTGTTGTCATTGGTTTCAGGCTGGCAAATCCGGAGATCTTCCGACAGATGTGGCGGGATGGCCGGGCGCAGTTTGTTCCGTTCATCGTCACGCTGTTGGCCATTGTGTTCACCGACCTGCTGCTCGGTGTAGCCATCGGACTTGCCACTAGCCTGCTCTTCCTGCTTCACAGCAGTTTGCGTCGCGGCATCACCGTCATCCGCGAAGCACATGCGAGCGGGATTGTCTACCGGATCGAACTGGCTGATCAGGTGAGCTTTCTCAACCGTGCGTCAATTCGGCGCGCGCTTGAAGCTCTGAAGTCCGGCGACCAGGTAGTCATTGATGCCCGGACCTGTGATTACATCGACCCTGACATCCTGGACCTGATCCGTACTTTCCGCAATGAGTCCGGACCCGCACGCGGCATCATTGTTAGTTTGGCTGGCTTTCAGAACCGCTATCAATTGAGCGACCGCATTCAGTATGTGGATGTAACTACCCGTGATGTGCAGGCATCGCTCACTCCGCAGCGTGCTCTTGAACTGCTACGCGCTGGAAATGAGCGCTTCACTTCTGGGCATCGACTCCACCGTGATCTTGCGCGGCAGATCGATGCCACCAGTACTGGGCAGCACCCAATTGCGGTAGTGATGAGCTGCATTGATTCACGTGCGCCGGTTGAGATGCTGTTTGATCAAGGCATTGGTGATGTCTTCAGTTGCCGACTTGCTGGCAATGTGCCATCGCGTAAGGCAATGGCCAGCATGGAGTATGCATGCAAGGTGGCAGGAGCACGACTAGTGATGGTGCTTGGTCACACTGGCTGTGGCGCGGTCAAGGTTGCATGCGACCTTGCAACATCAGATGCCGCATCGATCGAGTCGTTGGGATTGTCGAACCTACCTTCGCTCCTTGAGCCCCGTCGAGAAGCAGTGCGCATGGAAACCACCACAGTCGATGATCGCTCGTCCCACAACGGAGCATTTGTTGATCGCGTAGCCAAGCTCAACGTGCTGAATGTGATGCGGCACATCCGGATAGGAAGCCCAACGCTTCGTACCATGCTTGACGACGGCCAAATCATGATGGTTGGCGCCATGTATGACGTGAAGACCGGAATCGTCACGATCTACGATGCAGCGGAGCAGGGGTAAAGGGTTAAAGGGTTAAAGGGTTAAAAGGGGTAATCAGGGCGATAGTCCTCTGCAGTTCGGGTTACGGGACACGAAGGCTGTATTTCACGACATCCGGTGAGGGTTTGGGGGGGCAGACTGCGTGTACTAAGGTGTTACCCGAGTTTCTGTGGAGAAATCACAGTTCTTCAGAGGAGTCTTGGGTAACGGAGGACAAGACGCGCAGCAGTTGTTCCTGCGCGCGGGAAATGGGCCGCTCGCCGACGGGTTCGGCTGTGTGTTGACGTGTGCCTAGGAGTCGAGTGTTCCTGCCACCCGTCAAAGGAGTTGATTCATATGTTTACCCCCGCTTTTGTTTCGCGGCTCGCTGCACCCCTCGCCATTGGACTGATCGCCGGATCCGCAAGTGCTGACTTCCTGGGATGGACCGCTAACGTGCGTTCAGCTACTGGTGGCGGGTATCTAGTCAACATCTTCGCCGTCACGAGTAGCGCGTCCGACAGACTTTATAACGTGTACGGCTCGAACCCAAGTTCGCCGAATGCTGGCTACATCCGAACCACTTCCTCGGGTGGATTCCTTCAGGGAACTGGTACCCAAAGCGTCTTCGCCGCCGAGGAAGTGCAGAACTGGAATACCCTCGACAGCTTCCTTACGA
>JBIKQN010000112.1:0-5664 GCA_044349615.1 Phycisphaerales bacterium | reverse complement strand
GGTCAATGTTGGGCGTCTTGTAGCCCATCATGCCTTGGTTGTATGCACTGATGTTGAACTGACCGATGTCGTCACCCCAAATCACCAGGATGTTCGGCTGCTTGTTGGGCTGCTTAACGGGCGCCTTGGCTGCTTGAGCGCACGCCGGCATGGCGCACATACCGATGGCAACAGCCACGAGCGCAGCGATTGAACCGCGGAGGGCAGTGGCGAGTTGGAAACGAACAGAGGCGGCAGTTGCGCACATCGTGGATGACATGGGGATCGGTCTCTTTCTGAATTGAGCTGTCCGGCTGCTCTTGGATTCCCTGGGGAAAGTAGCCACAGGGACAAACTCTAGCGAAGTTCAAGGCAGCCGACATGGGAATGACTCCCTCATCCCGGGTGCTGCCGATCTGGCAGCGTCCACGCCGCAACACCGGGTCGGGTGGCGGGAGCGGCAGCATGGACAACTGCGAACTTCGGGGGTAGCGCTCTGGCGATATGTCACTTAAGCCTATTTATGACATCGGTTTATGGTCGCTATCGAGCGCCGTAATCACGGCATTTCCCAGAATCACCGGCAATCCGGCTGTTTGGCACACCCGTTGCATCCCTTAACGCTGCACCTACGGGCGAACCCGCTCGGGGCGACGCAGAACACACCATATTCGGAGACCTGATCCATGCCCGTGAAGGAACTTGCCTTTGACACTGACGCCCGCAAGCAACTGCTTGCCGGAGTTGAAAAACTCGCAGCCGCCGTCAAGAGCACACTCGGCCCGCGCGGTCGGAACGCTGTCCTCGACCGCAGTTGGGGTGGACCAAACATCACCAAGGACGGCGTCAGCGTCGCCGAGGAGATTGAACTCCGCAACAAGGTAGAGAACATGGGCGCAAAGCTCGTGAAGGAAGCCGCTAGCAAGACATCTGACGATGCCGGCGATGGCACCACCACCGCCACCGTCCTTGCTGAGGCGCTCTTCAAGGCTGGACTTCGTCAGATTGCTGCTGGTGCAGACCCCAACACGCTGATCCGCGGCATGCGCCGCGCGGTCGAGACCGTGGTGAAGGAACTCGCCGCTGCTTCGAAGCCAGTGGCACAAGTTGATGGCGGTATCGCCGCCGTCGCCAGCATCAGCGCCAACAACGACGTTGAAGTTGGCAAGATGATGGCAGAGGCGTTCAAGAAGGTCGGCAAGGACGGCGTCATCACTGTTGAAGAAGGCAAGAGCCTCGAGACCGTGGTCGATGTTGTTGAAGGTATGCGCTTCGACCGCGGCTACCTCAGCCCGAACTTCGTGACTGACGTTGAGAAGATGCGCGTCGAGCTCGATAAGGTGCTCGTCCTCATCTACGAAGACAAGATCGACAGCGTCACCAAGTTGGTTCCGTTCCTTGAGAAGGTGGTCGAGAGCAAGAAGCCGCTCCTGATCATCGCCGAGGACATCACTGGCGAAGCACTCAGCACGCTGGTCATCAACAAGCTCCGTGGCGTTCTGCAAGTCTGCGCCGTCAAGGCACCTGGCTACGGCGATCGCCGTCGTGCCATGCTTGAAGACATCGCAACTCTGACCGGCGCGAAGCCGATCATGAAGGATCTTGGCATTGATCTGGACAAGATCACGCTTGCTGACCTTGGCCAAGCCAAGAAGCTTGAAGTTGACAGCGAAAACACCACGATCGTTGAAGGTGCTGGCTCAACGAGTGCTATCAAGGCTCGTTGCGAACAGCTCCGTCGCGAGATTGACACCACCGAAAGCGATTACGACCGCGAGAAGCTCCAAGAGCGTCTTGCCAAGCTCGCCGGCGGCGTTGCGCAAATCAAGGTTGGCGCAGCAAGCGAGAGCGAACTCAAGGAAAAGAAGTCCCGCGTCGAAGACGCACTGCACGCCACCCGCGCTGCTATCGCCGAAGGCGTCTTGGCCGGCGGCGGCACCGCGTACATCCGCGCACTGCCATCGCTCAAGAAGTTGCGCGCGCAACTTGAGGGTGATGAGCAAGCCGGAGTCGATTTGGTTGCTGAGGCACTCGAAGTGCCGCTCCGCACCATTGCTGACAACGCAGGCGAAAAGGGAACCGTTGTGGTTTCGAAGGTCAAGGAACTGAAGGGCAACGAAGGCTTCAACGCCCTCACCCGTCAGTACGGCGACCTTATGAAGGACGGCGTCATCACCCCTGCGAAGGTCGATCGATGCGCGCTGCAGAATGCTGCGAGCGTTGCTGGTCTCCTGCTTGCCACCGACTGCATCATCACTGAGAAGCCACAACCTGCGGAAGCCGAAGGCGGTGGTCATGACCACGGCGGCGGTATGGGCGGCATGGGCGGCATGGGTGGCATGGGCGGCATGGGCGGCATGGGTGGCATGGGTGGCATGATGGGCATGTAAGCCCACGCCAATGCAACCCACATCGCAATCACTCGACACTCAATCGATTCAATAAACATTTACTCAACAGATCAGAACCTAACTCTCGGAGAAATCAACATGTCCAGCACACAAGTCCGTCCACTCGAAGATCGCGTCCTCATCAAGCCTCTTGAGGCCGAAACCAAGACCGCAAGCGGTCTGTTCCTTCCAGAAGGCGCCAAGGAGCGTCCGATGCACGGCAAGGTTGTTGCCATGGGTCCAGGCAAGATGCTCGACAACGGAACGCGCATGCAGATGCTCGTGAAGAAGGGCGACACCGTGGTGTTTGGCAAGTACGCCGGCACTGAAGTCGAGATCAAGAATGTCAAGCACATCATCGTCCGCGAGAGTGAATTGCTCGGTGTCCTTGACGCCTGAGTAACGCAGTACTGCATCGCATACAACACGATCTGCACCACAGACAACACAGGAAGGCATCCCAACAATGGGCAATAGCAAGCAAATGAAGTTCACCACGGCCGCACAGGCCGAGCTCAAGAAGGGCGTCGACGCGATCGCCCGAGCAGTCGCAGTCACCATGGGACCCACGGGTCGCAACGTGGTGATCGCCAAGGGCTGGGGCAGCCCGCATGTCACCAAGGACGGCGTCACCGTCGCCAAGGAAGTTGAGCTCGCCGAGCCGTTCGCCAACATGGGCGCACGCATGGTGCAGCAGGTTGCCAAGAAGACCGCCGATGTTGCCGGCGATGGCACCACTGCAGCCACTGTGCTCGCCGCTGCGATCTTTAACGGCGGCCTTCGCTACATCGCTACCGGCGCAAACGCCGTCGCTGTGCAGCGTGGCATCAATGATGCAGCGGAAATCGCCTGCAACGCCATCACCGAAAGCGCCCGCAAGTGCGCTGGTAAGGGCGACCTTGTCAAGGTTGCTACCGTCAGCGCGAATCACGACGCGGCCATGGGCGAACTCATTGCCGAGGCCATTCATAAGGTCGGCGCCGATGGCGTGGTTGAAGTGGAAGAAGCCAAGGGCTACGAAACCACGCTCGATTATGTTGAAGGCATGTCCTTCGACAAGGGCTACATCTCGCCGTACTTCATGACCGACCCCAAGAAGGCCGAGTGCGTCCTTGAGAATCCGTACATCCTGATCTTCGAGAAGAAGATCGGCAATCTTGCGGATCTCTTGCCCCTCCTCAACAAGATCGCAACGGCTCAGAAGCCGCTCTTGATCATCGCTGAAGAAGTTGAGAACGAGGCACTTGCAGCTCTCGTCGTCAACAAGTTGCGCGGCGTCCTCCAGGTCTGCGCCGTCAAGGCTCCAGGCTTCGGCGATCGTCGTTCGGCCATGCTCGGCGACATCGCGGTCCTCACGGCTGGCACATTCCTCTCCAACGACACGGGCCGCACGCTTGAGTCGATCGAGATGTCTGAGCTTGGTCGCGCCCGCAAGGTGATCATCAACAAGGACGAAACCGTCATGGTTGAAGGCGCCGGCAAGAAGAAGGACATCGAAGCCCGCATCGGCCAGATTCAGGCTGCCTATGACCGCTCCACCAGCGACTACGACAAAGAGAAGCTGCAGGAGCGCATGGCCAAGCTCGGCGGTGGCGTTGCCATCGTCAATGTTGGCGGAGCCACTGAAATGGAAATGAAGGAGCGCAAGGATCGCGTCGATGACGCACTCCATGCAACGCGCGCTGCTGCCAAGGAGGGCTATGTCCCAGGCGGCGGCGTCAGTTTCCTGCGCGCCATTGAGGCCGTGCAGAACCTACGTTCCAAGGCCAAGGGCGACGAGCGCTTCGGCTTCGACATCGTGGCCGAGGCTCTACGCGCCCCGACCCGCCAGATCGCACAGAACGCGGGCGTCGACGGCGACCTCGTGTGCGAGAAGGTGCTCGAAGGCAAGGGTGGCTACGGCTACAACGCTGCTACAGAGAAGTATGAGGACCTCGTCAAGGCGGGCATCATCGACCCAGCATTGGTCTCCAAGACCGCGCTGACGAATGCGGCAAGCGTTGCGGGCCTGATGCTCACGACGGATGTCTTGGTGACGGAACTGAAGGACGAGACGGAGCCGGTCAACGGCGCCATCGCCTGATGAAGGAGATTCACCGAAGGCGGGAGTTGGCGCAATCGCGTCCAACTCTCGCCTTCGGGTCCTTTCCGCGCATGAGCCAGCATTTCAGAGCATGATCAAGAGATGACAGAGGGATGACCCGCGCATGAGCACCTCGGCCGACTACTACGAGATCCTCGGCATCACGCGCGACGCAGCCGGTGAAGAAGTTCGCCGCGCCTACCGCCGACTCGCCATCAAGTGGCACCCGGATCAGAACCCCGACAATCCAGACGCCGAGGGCAAGTTCAAGCAATGCGCTGAGGCATACGAAGTGCTCAGCGACCCGGAACGGCGCGCGGTGTATGACCGCCACGGACATGCAGGGCTGCGCGGACGCGCCGGACACGATTTCAATTCCATGCATGTTGAGGACATCTTCTCGATGTTCAACGACATCTTTGGTGGTCAGTCCGGCGGTGGAGGCGGGCGACGACAGCGTGGCCCAGCGCGTGGCTATGACCTTGAGACAGTGGTGGAAATCACTCTTGAAGAGGTCCTTGAAGGATGCGAACGAGAGATTCCGTTTAAGCGCCTTGAGGTTTGCACTCTCTGCAAGGGCAGCGGAGCAAAGCCAGGCAGCAAGCCAGTGGAATGCTCCACGTGCGGAGGACAAGGCCAAGTTGCGCAGAATGGTCTTGGCGGACTGTTTCGCATGGTCACCACCTGCCCCACCTGTCAGGGGCGACGCCACATCATCAAGGACAAGTGCGGTGAATGCTCTGGCGCTGGACGCATGAGCGTGCAGCGCAAGTTGAGCGTAAAGATTCCGCGCGGCATTTCCGACTCTCAGGTCGTCCGTGTTGCCGGCGAAGGCGAACCACCGCCGCCGCAAATGAGTCCGGATGGCACTGGTGTGCGGGGCGATCTGCACATTGTTGTCCGAGTCGCAGAAGATGAACGCTTCGAACGCCAAGGCTCTGATCTGATTACCGCGCTTGAAGTTTCATTTGCCGATGCTGCTCTTGGTGGCAGCGTGAGCATCGAAACTCTTGACGGTATTTCCGAGACTGATCTTGACGCTGGTACTCAGCACGGCGAGTTGTTCCGGCTTGACGGTAAAGGCGTGCCTGACCTGCGCACGGGGCAGCGCGGCGATCTTGTCGTTGTCGTTCATGTTGTGGTGCCACGCCGATTGAGCAACAAGCAACGCGAACTCATCATGGCACTCCGAGACGCTGAGCGCCCAGCCCC
>JBIKQN010000111.1:0-5687 GCA_044349615.1 Phycisphaerales bacterium | reverse complement strand
TCCTGTTTGCAGCCTCCAAGGATCCAAGGACGTCACCGGAATCCGCGGTAGCGCTGCGTCAACTGGCGCTAGACAATGCTCCTCGCGTCTTCGAATTGCGCCGCGCCTCCACTGATGCATGCCTGAAGGCCGCTTACCGTGGCCACGCGGCGCGTGCGCGTGCTGCTTCTCGGGGCGAGAGGCAGGCAGCCGCCGCTGCGCCGGTCTATAGACCGATCGCATTTGCCGCGGCTCGTACCGCGGCGCTCAACGCAGAGATTCTGGCGCTTGGGCTGGAACTCTTGCCCGCCCCGGTCGCCCGAGAAGTCAAGGTCGCATTTCGGGAGCAGGCATATGGCTCCCTTGGGGAAGACGTCTTTGAGTTCAACGATCTCGCGGAACAGTTGAGAACGGCGACTCCGCCGGACTCAATGGTTCGCGTCGATGAGTTGATCGCCACCGACGCCTCCTTTCGTGAGAGACTGCTTCAGAACGTGATCGAACTATTTGACCGAAGCTATCTGCGGTACCTCCAGCGGGGCAGAGTTCGGGACGCGGCAGAGTCTGAGCAATTCCTAAAGGCGCTGCTGGCGTACCACGAGGCTGCGCACCGAAGCTCGGAGAACACGGTCGCGTCGATGGCATCGCTCGCGCGTGAGTCGGAGCTCTGGAACGAGCAGTGGTTTGAGCGGCAGCGCGAAGATTGGCGGAAGCGCGTCCAGCAACGCCTTTTCAGCCTGGCAAACTCCGGAGTGGTGAGTTCTTTGGTTGATTCGGAGGCGTTCCCAGATACCGTCGGCGGGATCACTCCGCGACCGGAGGACGCCGGCATGGGTCCCCCCCAGGGCAAGTGAGCGGACATCCCCGAGCATTTCACCTGCTGCGAGAGCGCCGTATTGCGCATATTGATTTGCCGGATTTCGATCCGCCCGCGTTGGCTTCTGTCAGCCGACCGTCGTCTGGCTGCTGTTGATGCGACAATCGAACCGTGGGAGTTGTACGTGCTCTTCGGATATCGCACCTTCATCAAGCAAGCGAATGTCCATTAGCTGCCATATCGACCCGCTGGTCGGTGATCGCTGCGAATCAGCAACCAGGTCCGATGGACGAGTGGCTGATTCAAGCAATGGTCTGTCAGGCAAAGACTTTCGAGGCCGCATCCGCTGGTTCGGCAGGGTCGTACGCGTTCGGTAATTCTTGTATCACTTTCGATCCCTTCCGAAGTTCCTTGTCAAGGGTAATGATGTGCAGTTGTTGCTTGGGTAGGTCAAAGAAGTCGATCAAGTACTTGGCTGTTGACACTATTATCAAGTCTGGAACTGAAACTCGATGTAGCCCATTTTTGTGAAACAGCTCGTGGAAGCGATCAATGGACACCGTGATGTCGCGTGTCGTCGCAACATCATGGAAGGAGATTTTGCGGTTTGCGCGCTTGAGCGTCGATGTTGGCGTCGTGACGAAATTCCTGAGTTTTCGTTTGGCGCGGTTGAAGTGGAGCGGATTCGTGAACCAGCGTTCCACGTAGTATTTCTTCGCAAGCACTTTGAAGGCTTCGGCAATGCAGATGTCCGGAGCGTAAATACGAGCCTTGCCCGTCTTAACCTGGTGCTCAATCATCGCCCACCACTTCATACATGATTCATGCCTGTACTGTTCTTTATGCGGCACGACAGTCGGCGGGATCGCCCAGTTCGCTAGGAAGCAAGCATCAACGATGTAGTGATTGCGGGTTCCGGGTTGCGGATCGCGGACTTTTCTGGTCTTGGCCATGGCGGTTGTTTCGGGTGCTTTTGGTGATGATTGAGGTTGGATCTCGTGCAAGTCCAGCTGGTTGTCTGACGCCGGCCAGCGTGCAGTGTTCGAGTACTCGTGAGTTGTTTCGTGAAGTCTTGCCTGATGGCGTCGCGTGCAGCAACTAGAGCAGCGGACTTACTTTCGCTAGGTGCGAATCGAGTCGGCCCTACTTGCGCTACCGGCAGTGCGGCATGGGCTTCAAGTTGCCGCCTCCATCACCGCTCGACCCGCCCCGACGTGACCGGCGCACCCGCCAGATTTCCGATTTTTCTCCCAACTCCCCCGATCACGCTCTTCGGTTCACGGCGATCCGAGCGGCCGAGCGTTTCCAGGGCAGGGTGGCGTGTCCGGCCCTGTCCGGCCCGCTCCCCCGATCCGCCCTCGCAAACGCGAGAGCGCGAAAGGCCCGCCACGACGCCCCACGCGGGCCTCCCGGCCCACCTCGCCCGTCAACGAAAAGGCCCGCCTCTACTTCGAGGCGGGCCTTGAACTCCCCCGACTGGACTCGAACCAGTAACCTGGCGGTTAACAGCCGCCCGCTCTACCAATTGAGCTACAGGGGAATGTCATTGGCGGACGGGGAGGATAGCGAATCCGCCGTTGCAGTCAACTGATCGGTACATCAGTGGCTGATCATGAGCCGAAGCTGTGGTTTTTGCAATCTAAGCGCTACTTCCAGTCACTTTCACAAAGATGATCCGCCGGTGGTTGCGGTTTTTGAGGATTGCCACAACCGTAATTTCGAGTCATTGGGCAAATCAGTTCGCTAAGTTCCGTACCAAGGAAATTTCCTTGAATCTTCCCTAGGGAATGCTCAATTTTCCTAGTTTATCCGAAAATAAGACTCATTTGGGGGACGATTAGTGTGTGATGACGGGTAAGGGGTCTCTAGCAACATTATGCGAAAAATCACGTCAAACAGTCCTGCGCCAGGGCGCAAACCGAACTTGCCTACGAGCTCAATTGCGTCCTCAGCAGTCTCATCAGCTGTTCAATCCGAACTAGCGGATGCCCGAGTTCGCATCGCCTCGGACCTTTCGGTTTGGTCCCGCGTTCGAGACGTGAGTGCTCGGCTTGTTCACAACGGCGAATTGGAACCGCTGCTTGCGGAATTGTTGAATGTTGCAATTGCCGTCACTGGTGTTGATGCGGGTTTCATTCGACTTATGCCGAAGGACGGGATCCCTTCTCGCGTCGTCTCGGCACAGGGCGGAGTGTCACGCATGTTGAGTGTGAGCGAACCCTCGGGAGAACTCCATTCAATCCTGCAGCCATCCCGGTCGCGTATCTCGTTCCCAGATCTGCGATCAATTCAAACAGTTGAGCAGGATGAACTCCTGCGCACTGCCATCGCATCCGGATTCCGCGGCTTTCAGTCAACCCCGCTCATCAGCCGTCATGGACAAGTCATCGGCTCGATCACCACGCTTTCGAATCGTCCTGGTTCGCCCGATGAGCGTGATGAGCATGTCCTTGATCTCCTCAGTCGGCAGGCGGCAGACTTTATCGAATGGCGCATCGCTGGCGTGGAAGTCAGCCGAACCGACGCACGTCTGCATTCGGTGCTTGATAGTGTCATTGATGCCATCGTGACAATTGATGCACGTGGGATGATCCAGTCGGCAAATCCAGCTACTTTCAAAATTTTCGGATACCCGTCCGACTCGCTCATCGGCCAAAGTATCGGGATCCTTGTACCTGAGCGTGAACGAAGTCAGTGGACATCACAGTTCATTGCATCGCTGAACCCTAGGAATCACGATGCCTTCATCGCCAAGCGGATTGATCTTCGCGCACGGCAGAAGGATGGCTCGGAAGTGGATGTGGAACTAGTGGTTTCAATGGTGGAAGGTCAACCCACATTCACGGCGGTAATGCGTGATGTGACGGAGCGCCGTTCAATAGCGGCGCGCCTTCGGCAGTCCGACCGCCTTGCATCCATTGGAACACTTGCCGCCGGACTTGGTCATGACATGAACAATGTGCTGTTCCCAATTCGAGCCCATCTCAATGCGCTCGGTGCTCGGGCAGGAGTGAGTAGCCCGGAGATGTGCACGGCTCATGTAGATGCAATCATGCAGGGAGTTCGGTACTTACAGGAATTGGCGGATGGACTGCATTTCCTTGTTAATGATGCTGGTACATCAACGAACGACGGCGACGGCACACGGCTCGCCGCATGGTGGGCGAGCACTGGTGCACTCCTCAGTCGATCTTTACCGGCGCACACCGATGTCAAGGTCGCCATCCGAGGCGATCTTCCCGCTGTCGGAGTCACTTCACAGGCTTTGACCCAGGCCGTCCTGAATCTCTTTGTGAATGCTGGCGAGGCCATTGCAGCGCGCGGTGCTGACTGGCAGGGTCAGATCCGCATCGCCGCCTCCGCGTCACCGGGTGGACGATCGATCATTCTCTCAGTCACCGACAATGGCATCGGCATGCCGGAATCTGTGCGGGTTCGTGCATTGGATATGTTCTTCACAACGAAGACCCGTGGTCTTGGTACCGGGCTCGGTCTTGCGCTCGTTGGTCGTGTTGTAAAGCAGGCTGGCGGGTCCGTTTTAGTGGAGTCTTCCGAGGGAATAGGGACGACCATTTCACTCGAGCTCCCGTTCGCTGCGAATCATGAACCGGAAATCAACATAAAGGTTGCAGTGTCATTGGCTAGTGGTCGTGCATCAGGCTTCGTGCAGTCGGCACTCCGTTCGCGTGGATTTGCATCCGTCACTCTTGACGATGCCACCGAAGCGGATGCATGGATTGTCGATCCCCGCGTGGTGACCCCTCGCGAGGCACTTGTCTGGAGCGTTGCGCAACGTGGGCGCAAAGTGGTGCTCTTCGGTAAGGCACACCGACTACAACGGCAGGAGTGGCGTGGTGTTGCTGCCGGAGCGGTTGAGCGGACGGAGGACTTTGAGGATTTGCTGGTTGGAGTTGATCGAGCGTGCGCCATTATTCATGGAAGTCACGATCATGATTGATAACGAGAACATCATGGAAATCAAGCCGAACGAACCTGGGATCCGTGCACGAAAGAAAACAATCAGTCTCGTCACTGGTACTTCAGAGACAGTGATTCGTCTGATGTGCGTGGATGACCACGCGCTTCTCCTTGAAGGTATCAAGGTTCAGGTTGGGCTTGATCGGGAGATTGAGTTTGTTGCTGGATTGACGAATGCTGAGCATCTATTGGCTGAGGTGGCTAGGACTTGCCCGGATGTAGTAACGCTTGATGTGGAAATGCCCGGGACTGAAATCTTTGAAATTGCAAGTCAGTTGCGAGCCAAGTTTCCAAAGGTTCGATTCGCCTTGCTGACGGCGCATATTCGCGAGGGTCTTCTTGCTGCTGCCTACCGGTGCAATGCTTCGGGGTACTTTGCCAAGGGGGATGATTTAGGCGAGATTATTGCTGGGATTAAACGTATCGCTCGCAGTGCCGATGGGACATTTGTCATGACTCCACGGGTACAGGCGCAATGTGCAAACGGCGGTACGCCTCGGAACAATGGGCTGTCAAGGCGTGTGAGTCGAACGTCGGTGGCGCCAGGAACATTGATCGACCGGCTCACTGCACGAGAGATTGAGGTCTTACGTCTCATCGGTAGTGGTCAGACGCGGATTGAGATTGGGAAGACGCTAGCGCGTAGCCCAAAGACAATCGATGGGCACCAAGAGCGCATCATGAAGAAGCTCGGTATCGATTCGCGCGCGGCTCTCATGCGATTCGCAATACGAGAGGGCATCGCGCAGGCCTGATGGCTAGCGCGGCAATTTCCTATGGTGTGTGAATGCGCGGGTGATACCTCGTGCTTGCTGTGCCATGGGCGCTGAGCATCAGCGGGAGAGTTGCTCGCATTCCTGCAGCGATCTTCACGATTGAAGCCCGATCCGCTGCATGCAGCGTGAAATCAGCC
>JBIKQN010000110.1:0-5721 GCA_044349615.1 Phycisphaerales bacterium | reverse complement strand
CCATAAACACTTAGAAAGAACTATGAGCCTTTCTGTTCATGTTGGGGTATGCGGGCACGCAATGAGCAGCTTTCCCCACAAAGTTACTCAACGAAGCGCCCGGCACGCCTAGGCAAGGTGCTCAATGGCGTCATGAACATGCCTGACTGGCACCACCTCAGCCCCGGCTGCTGCATGACGCGCAACATCCGCCTGCGCCTCGGGCACCAACACGAGTCGAGCGCCGCGTCGGACTGCAGCCTGAACGCGCTGATCAATCTGTCGAACAGTGCGAACCTCACCAGACAGGGCGATCTCACCAATGGCAACGGTGGCTGCGCCCGCACCGCGTTCATAGAACGCCCCAGCAATAGCAAGAGCAGTTGCCAGATCGGCCGCTGGCTCAATGATTCGCATTCCACCAAGTGCAGAGGCGTACACATCTTGATCGCCAAGCCGTAGACCGCCATGTTTCTCAAGGACTGCTATGAGCATTGCTAAGCGTGCACTGTCGAGACCGCTTGCACGGCGCTTTGCTGCGCCTAAGAAACCCGTGGCGGTCAATGCCTGAATTTCCGCAAGTAACACGCGTGTTCCGGCCAACACTGGAGCGAACACGCTGCCCGGGCGGCGCGAGAGAACCCTGCCCTTTGCGGAATCTGCTGTATCTGAGCCACTCGTTGAACTCCTTGCCGCTTCCGGCGCAAGCGTCGCTTCTTCCACTTCAACAAGACCCGCGCCCGTCATCTCAAAGAGACCGAGTTCTTGGGTGCTGCCGAACCGATTCTTTACCGCGCGCACAACGCGATACGAATGATGGCGATCGCCCTCAAAGGCGAGGACCACATCCACAAGATGCTCCAGGAGCTTTGGACCAGCAAGATCACCATCTTTGGTGACATGGCCAACGATGGCCACTGCGGTGCCGCTTGTCTTTGCGAGTGTCACAAGGTCGAGGCAGCAGCGACGAAGTTGCGCGATGCTTCCAGGAATGGCGTCAATGTCACCGCGGTAAGCAAGTTGGATGGAATCGAGCACAAGTAGATCGGGGGCAATGCGTCGTGCTTCTTCCACGATGATCGCGAGATTAGGCTCCGCTAGGAGCAGCAGATTCTGGCCGCGAACTGCATCGGTGTTTCCATCAAGTCGATCAGCGCGCATCTTGACTTGTGCAGCGCTCTCTTCGCTGGTGGCGTAGAGCACTCGGCGGCCGCGCCCCGCAAGCGCAGCGGCTGCTTGCAAGAGAAGCGTGCTCTTACCGATACCCGGATCACCACCAATGAGTGCAACGCTGCCGGGTACAAGCCCGCCACCAAGAACTCGGTCGAATTCAGGAATGCCGGTCGATGTGCGCGGAACATCGTGAGGCTTCACTTCAGCGATGGGCTGCGCGCGGCGGCCGCCACGCGTGGTGGTGGCATCGGTGGGAAGTTCAAGCGCGCCATGGGCTGGTCCTGCAGCGATATCCGACGTTTCGGTGAAACGCTGCAATCCATCCCATGCGCCACAATCCGGGCACTTGCCCATCCATTTCGGTTGGACATTGCCGCACTCACGACAGACGAAGCTGGTCTTGACCTTTGCCATTGGCGGGATTGAGTGTAAGAGCGATCGGTGAAGCACTTGCAACACAAGGCGAAAGCGCAGGATGAAAATGTCACCACGGCAATTGTGGTGAGTGCATTCTGCGAATACCCTGCAGTCATGCACGCACTACGCGGAATCTGGAATCTGGCTCTCCTGGGCGCCAAGACCGGCTTTCGGCTCCGAGGTCGCTACTGGACATGGCGGATGGAGACAGCCTTTGGCGCTGACCGCGCCAAGTGGCCATCCGCTGCTGCGCGCCGCAAGGCTGCTATTGAATATGGAGCATGGGTAGGCGAGATGCGCCGCCTCGCGCGCAGCCGCTGATTGCGGGATTGCGCAGTGACGCCTTATCCAAGATGCACCGGATGCACCGATGGGCTATAGGTCAGGCTGGGCTGAAGCGGCTTCCAATCATCCCGATCTTTGCGTTCGGACTGGCGCTCTTTGGCAACCGTGGTCCGACAAACCACACGATCGTGAGGCATAGCAAACTACCTGCCCACATCCACTGCGTGATGCCGAAGTAAACAAATACTGCAGTGCATGTGAGGATCAGAAGTGCCGTTGGGATCATGCCTTCCCAAGCGAGACGCATGAGTTGATCGAAGCGGAAGCGTGGGAGTGTCCAACGCAGCGCAATGCCAAGGGACACCATCAAGAAGGTCTTGCCTGCCATCACGCCAATCTGCGTGACGATGAGCGGCAAGCCACCCACGAGTGGGAGGTCCCAGTGCAGGTAGGCGCCGAATGGATTGACGCTCCAGCCACCCAGGAAGAGCACTACGAACAGCGCCGAACTGGCGATCATGTTGAAGTATTCAGCCAAGAAGAACAGGGCGAAACGCATACTCGAGTATTCGGTGTGATAGCCACCAACGAGCTCGCTTTCGCACTCCGCTAGATCGAAGGGAAGACGGTTCGTCTCGGCCAACATGCAGGCATAGAAGAGGATGGCGGTGAGCGGCTGCTGGAAGATGTTCCATACATTCGCCTGCTGACCAGCAATGATTCCACCCGGTGTGAAACTGCCACACATCAGGATGACCGCGAGCATGCAGACGCCCATGGGAATTTCGTAACTGATGATTTGCGCGGAAGCGCGCAGACCGCCAAGGAATGCAAACTTGTTGTTCGATGCCCAGCTGCCGATCGCCACTCCATAGACAGAGAGACTGGCAATAGCAAGCATGTAGACGACACCGATGTTGACGTCCGCACCAACGATCTTCACCTGGCCAGTCAGCCCAAGAAAGGGAATGGTGGACAGGTCAAGAATGCCGCCCCATGGGATGACCACGAAGCCAATGAGCGATGGGATCGCCAAGAGCGCAGGCGCGATGGTGAACATGCCCTTGTCGACATGGTTCGGGGTGTAGTCCTCCTTCATGAAGAACTTCAGACCGTCAGCGATCGGCTGCAAGAGACCGAATGGTCCCACGCGATTTGGTCCCACGCGGTCCTGCATCCAAGCCGAGAGGCGGCGTTCGAGCCAGATGGTGTAGGCGCATGCGCCAAGGATCACATGGAGCGCAAGGGCAACCACAGTGACGCTAGCGATCAACTGGGCGAGCGAGGCGCCGGTTGGAAGCCACGCCGGTAGGAAATCGGTCAGGTTCTGCATGGGAGGCGGAAGTATAGGGAAGCGTGGTCAGACGGTGGTTGGCACTTCTGAGCGGCTTCGAGCGAGTGCTGGAAAATAGTCTTGAATGGCAAAAACCTGCCAATGTCCGCTGCGGAGGGCTTGGATGGCTTGGACGGCCGCGCGGGCGCCGGCCATGGTGGTGATGATGGGCAGGTTCGCGCGTACTGCCTGCGCTCGAATCCGCCCTTCGTCCGTATTGCCGCCCTTTTTGGTGGGCGTGTTGATCACCAGTTGCACCTGGCCATTGGCCATCAGGTCAACGACATTGGGGCGCTGGCCAGTGGCGATCTTTGGAATGGCTGTGCATGCCACGCTGTACTTGTTCAACATGCGCGCAGTGCCATCGGAGCAGAGCACTTCGAACCCCATGCTTGCAAGGCTACGGGCGACTTCAACTGCTTGTTGCTTGTCGGCATCGCGCACGCTCAGGAACACTTTGCCAGCGGTCGGAAGCTTGACGCCTGCGGCCATCTGGGCCTTTGCGAATGCCACCGGCAGGCTGCGATCTGCACCCATCACTTCGCCCGTCGAACGCATCTCTGGACCAAGGACTACATCAACACCCGGGAACTTCGAGAACGGGAAGACGCTTTCCTTGACCGCATAGAAGCCCGTATCGGGAATCTCTTTCGTCCCAAGTTCTTCGAGTGATGAACCCATCATCACCTTTGCCGCAATGTTGGCCCACGAAACACCCTTCGCCTTGGAGACGAATGGTGCAGTGCGCGAGGCGCGTGGGTTGACTTCAATGATGTAGACAATCTCGTCCTTCACAGCCATCTGCACATTCATGAGGCCGCGCACACGCAGTCGCTCTGCCAATGCTCGTGCTTGATCGCGAATTCGATTGACGATGCTGGGCGGCAGGCTGTACGGCGGAACCGTGCATGTACTGTCGCCGGAGTGAATACCTGCTTCTTCGATGTGCTCCATTACGCCGCATACCAAGGCGCGGGGGCGCGCACTGCGCTGCTTTACTTGACTTGAGCGGCTTGCTTCGTGTGGCTCAAAGTCTGCAACCACATCCACATCCACCTCAATGGCGTCAGAAAGGAAACTGTCAATGAGAACGGGGGCATTCGCTAGATCGCTGACATTGACCGCGGTGGTCATGTAGCGGCGCAATGCGGGTTCGTCGAAACAAATTTCCATGCCGCGTCCGCCAAGTACATAGCTTGGGCGCACAAGAACCGGGTAGCCAACACGCGATGCTTCCGTGACTGCTTCCTCAAGGCTGCGCGCGATGCCCGACGGCGGCTGGTTGAGTCCAAGCTCTTCAAGTATTGCCTTGAAGCGATCGCGGTCTTCTGCAAGGTCGATGCTCTCAACACTCGTGCCAACAATGGGAACGCCTGCAGTAACAAGTCCGTGCGCAAGATTCAGAGGTGTTTGTCCGCCGAACTGCACGATGCAGCCGATCACTCCACCGGATCGTTCAGACTGATCAATGCCGCCGCCGTTGAGTCGCTCAACAACGTTGAGTACATCTTCAAGAGTCAATGGCTCAAAGAAGAGAAGGTCGCTCGTATCAAAGTCGGTGCTGACCGTCTCTGGATTGGAGTTGATCATCACGCTTTCAAGACCCATCTCATCGGCAGCGAAAGCTGCCTGGCAACAGCAGTAGTCGAACTCAATGCCCTGACCAATTCGATTCGGTCCGCCGCCAAGAATGATGACCTTGGGAGTGGCGGAGATGCGCGTCTCATCTTCAGTGATGAGCTTTCCATCCACAAAGTACGGCTCTTCGTAGGTGCTGTAGTAGTACGGCGTGGCGGCTTCGAACTCCGCAGCACAGGTGTCGACAAGCTTGAATACCGGTTCAACGCCCATTGCCTTGCGGGCGGCGCGTACCTGGAGAATAGTGGTTGGATTGATGGTGCCGAGCCACGCGTTGGCTAGTTGGGCATCGCTGTAACCAGCCTTTTTTGCGGCAAACATCAGGTCGCGCGAGCAGCCTTCGAGCGTCTTCGCTGCCAAGATCCGATCTTCAAATGCAACAAGTTCAGCAAATTGCCGGAGGAACCAGCGATCAATCTTGGTGATTTGATAGACGCGATCCACGCTCCAGCCCATCTTGAGCGCGTAGCGAACAAAGTAAAGGCGCCCTTGGCTAGGTACAGCAAGCTTGCGAAGCAGCGTGTCTTCAGGGATCGGCCAATCGGCAGATGCGGCTTCGGTGGGTCGCAGGACCTTTGTCTCTGAACTTGTGGCGGTCGCGGCGCTTGCGGTAGCGGCACTCATGGCAACGCCAGCATTCGTTCGTTGTTGCTTCAGCCAACGATCGTTGTTGTCGAGCCCGAATCCAAAGCGCTTCACTTCCATGCTGCGAATGGCTTTTTGGAAGGCCTCCTTGAAGGTGCGGCCGATGGCCATTGCTTCACCAACGGACTTCATCTGCGTGGTGAGTGTCTCGTCGGCTTCTGGGAACTTCTCAAAGGTCCAGCGTGGCATCTTGACTACTACATAGTCAATCGATGGCTCAAAGCAGGCACTTGTGTTTCCGGTGATGTCGT
>JBIKQN010000109.1:0-5731 GCA_044349615.1 Phycisphaerales bacterium | reverse complement strand
TCAGGGTTCCCTACGGCTACCGGGGCAGACCGGATCCCGCAAAAATACCCAGAAATCCGCCTTTGGAATTAGATTTCAATCACTTCAAAGCGCTTGGGTTGGGTCACCGTACAGCCGCCTAGATCGCTCAAAGTCTGGGCAAGTGCGGCCCGCTGCCGGTCTTCGCCGTGAGTCAGAACCACACGGGGCGCCGCTGGCTTGTGAGTGAGCCCTGTGAACCACTCGATCAGGCCGCCCTGCCCAGCATGTGCGCTGAGCCCGCCGACAGTGCGCACATCAGCCCTCACCACCACATCCTCACGGAAGATGCGAATGGTCTTCGCGCCATCAACCAGCTTCCTGCCGAGCGAACCTTGCGCCATGAAACTCGTGAGCAGGATCTGCACACCGCGTCGCCAAAGATTGTGGCGCAGGTGATGCAAAATCCGCCCGCCATCACACATGCCGCTCCCCGCGATCACGATCGCTGGATCCCAACTTTCATTTAGGTCACGGCTCTGCTGCGGCGTCACACAGAGGTTGACATTGGCAAACTCGCGCCGCGTTTGTCCGCTGCGTGAAAGTCCGCGCGCCTCATCGTCAAAGTCATCGGGATACTTGCTGTATATCTCCGTTGCGCGAATCGCCATTGGACTATCGAGATACACAGGAACCACGGGCGATCGGCCATCACGGGCAATCTCTGCAAGGACATGCAGCAACAACTGCGCACGCCCAACTGCGAAACTTGGCACGAGCACCTTGCGCTTCTGCCATGCGCTTTGTTCAAGAATTGCGCGCAACTCCGTGAATGTCTCGTCGGCCGGGCGATGGTCACGATCTCCGTATGTGGACTCCAAGAACACTAAGTCAGCAGGTGGGCATGGCACTGGATCCCGAAGAATGGGCATGCATTTCTGCCCTACATCCCCAGAGAAGACCACGGTCTTGGTGACGCCACCTTCCGTGACGCGCATCTCAACACTTGCTGAGCCAAGAATGTGGCCAGCATCTTGGAAGCGCACAGTGATGCCGTCCGCCACTTCAAAGACTTGCTCGTAGTCCTGACCGCGCATACGAGCAACCACTGCATCCACCTCCGCCGCCCCGTAGAGCGGCACTGCGTCTGGCTCCGCTCCGGTGCGTTCTTTCCATCGGTTCTCTCGTGCCGCGTCACCTTCTTGGATCTTGGCAGAATCGCGCAAGATCAATTCCGCAAGTTCGCAACTAGCGTGCGTTGCGTGCACTGCGCAGGCAAGGCCAACAAGGAGCGGCAGGCGACCAACATGATCAAGGTGCGCATGAGTCAGCACCACTGCATCAAGCCGGGTGGCGACAACCGGGTCAATCTCACGATTCTTCTGATCGCCCGCTCCCCGACCTTGGAACATTCCAAAGTCAACGAGCACCGACGCACGCGCTGTTTGGACTAAGTATCCGCTGCCAGTAACTTCGCCCGCGGCTCCAAGAATGGTGATCTGCATACGGGCAGATTACGCCCCGGGCCATCGCGCCGCCGGGATGACTGCCGCGCCAGGTCCTGAAGTCACTCGCTGCCATCCTGCAGGACGCTTGAATCGGCGCTCAAATCCCAAAGCGATCCGTTCTCCAACACCCGACCGCGCTGCGTCCGCAAGGACAATCACCGAACCACCGAATCCAGCCCCCGTCAGGCGCGCACCGTAGACCCCGCCCGCTGTACCAAGCGCGCGTGCCTCGTCAACAATCGCATCAAGCTCGGGTGTACTGACGGCAAAGTCATCGCGTAGTGACTGATGGCTCTGCGCCATAAATAAACCAAAGAGTTCCATGTCATCCCGCCGGAGAGCGTTCGCTGCAAGTTGCACACGCTGTATCTCGCGCACCACATGGCGAGCGCGTCGTTCAAACAATGCGGGAAGCTTCAGTGTCCGAAGCTTGGTTTCGTCCAAATCACGCAACATTGCAACGCCTGCGGCGCGTGCAGCGTCCTCCACTTCATGACGACGCTCTGCATAGCGACCGTCTGAGAGTGAGCGGTGAATGCCCGAATCAAACACCAGAAGTGCAACCCGAGCCGCTGGAGGAAATGGCACAAAGCGGACATCAAGCGATCGACAGTCAACCAACATGGCGTGATCCGCGCGCCCGAGTGCAGATGCCAACGGATCAAGGATGCCGCACGGAACCCCGCCGAATTCCGATTCCGCTTCTTGACACATTCGCGCCATCGGAATTCCAAAGAGCGGTGCTGAAAGTATCTCCGCCACAGCGGTGGCCAAAGAAACGGTGAACGCAGCACTTGAACTGAGACCAGCCCCAAGCGGCACGTCACTTGCAAATGCCATCTCTAAAGGCGGTACACGAACCCCCTCACGCGCAAATCCTGCCAACACGCCGAGTGCGAGATTGGACCACGCGCTGGCTCCAGTTGAGCGCAGCGCGCTGCCCGCCGCGGCGGGATCGGGTAGCTCAGTGAAAGAGTTCAAATCTTCACTCCAAGCGCGCCAAATGCCATCAGTTGACAGGCGTACCGCAGAGACGCAGTCCCGATCAATTGACAAAGGTAGAACCAAACCATCGGAGTAATCAACATGCTCACCGACGAGGTTCACGCGCCCCGGTGCCCGAGCCAACACTGTCGGTCGCCCGCCAAAGCGGCGCGCAAATGCCTCAAGGGCGCGCGCGGTAACCGAAACATTGTTGACAGCGGACATCCTCTAAAGGATACGCACCCGCGAACAGCAGTCGAACAAATGTGTGCAACTCATAGCGCACATGAAGAGGCGCCGCTAAACTCACACCCCATGAAGGAATTGATTGCCGCACGCGGACTTCGTAAATCCTTCGGCTCGTTTGAGGCTGTCCGAGGGATTGACCTGACCGTTCCCGCGGGACAGGTGCTGGGGTTCCTTGGTCCAAACGGCGCCGGCAAGAGCACCACTATGCGCATGCTCACTGGGTTTCTTGAGCCCACCGAAGGAACAGTGACGCTTGATGGTATTGCGCTCGCTGATGACCCAATTGCTGCGAAGCGAACCTTTGGCTATCTGCCAGAAGGGGCACCCGCTTACGGCGATATGCGCGTTGAAGAGTTTCTCACCTTTGTGGCGCACGCGCGCGGCTATGTCGGTACCGAGGCACGCAAGCGCGTTGATCGATCCATTGAGCGACTGCATCTTGAACCGTACCGTCGCCAGTTAGTGGAGACACTTTCGAAGGGTTACAAGCGGCGCACCGGACTCGCACAAGCAATTCTGCATGACCCGCCAATTTTAGTTCTGGATGAGCCAACCGACGGGCTTGACCCAAATCAAAAGCACGAAGTGCGTGAACTCATTCGCCGCCTTGGTGACGACCGCGCTGTGGTTCTTTCTACGCACATTCTGGAAGAAGTGGAAGCCGTGTGCACGCGTGCAGTCATTATCAACGAGGGTCGGGTTGTCTTTGACGGCACGCCGAAGGCGCTCGATGCAAAGGCCGCAGCCACCGTTACCAGCAATCGACTTGACCATGTGTTCCGCATGCTCACCACGAGCGATACTGGTAACAGCTCGCGCAAGAAGGCAGCATCCCGATGAACTCCACCGCACGCATCGCAACGATCTTTCGCCGAGAATTCGCGGCGTATTTTGCTAGTCCCTTGGCAGGGATCTTCTTAGTGATTTATCTCTTCATGTCCGCAGTACTCACATTTCAAATGGGTGGGCTGTACGAACGCGGCCAAGCTGACTTGCGACCTTTCTTCCAAGTACAGCCGTGGCTTGACCTGTTCCTAGTACCTGCGCTCAGTATGCGCCTCTGGGCTGAAGATCGACGCACTGGGACCATCGAATTACTGCTGACGCTTCCTTTCTCAGTGCGCGACTTAGTGCTCGGAAAGTTCCTTGCAGCATGGGCGTTTGCTTGCGTCGCTCTTGCCCTCACTGCGCCACTCTGGATCACTGTTGCATGGCTAGGAAGTCCAGACCACGGAGCCATTCTTGTTGGTTACATCGCTAGCGCACTCATGGCTGGTACGTTTCTTGCCATTGGCGCATTCCTCTCTGCGTTCACAAAGAACCAGGTGATTGCATTTGTACTCAGTGGTGTTGCATGCTTCCTGCTGATGGTGATTGGCTTTCCAATGCTGCTTGACTTTGTAAGTGGCTGGCTACCGCGCACAGCGGTCGAGGCTATTGCCGCTATGAGCGTTCTCACGCACTTTGAAAGCATGATGCGCGGGGTCCTTGATGGACGCGATGTTCTGTATTTCGTATCAGTGACTTTGGCGTTCCTATTCCTAAATGGAATCGTGGTCGAATGGAAGAAGGCGGAATAGAACCATGGCAGCACGTACCGAAACGCGACGCAATGCACTCTTAACTATCGCCGCCGTAGTAGTGGGCGTGGTGGCACTGAACTCCGTGATTGACATCACCGTGCCGTTTCTGCGCGCGGACTTAACGCAAGACCGCCTCTACAGCACTAGCAAGGGCGTTGATAGCACCCTAGCCACGCTGGATGAGCCAGTACGGATTGACTATTTCTGGACGCAAGAAGGCTCCAAGGACCAACCACTGATCCGCGCGCACGGGCAACGTGTACGCGAGTACCTCGAAGAACTTAGGCAGCGCTCCAACGGAAATCTAGAAGTTCGGTTTATTGATCCCGAACCGTTCAGCGAACAGGAAGATGAGGCGCGTGCCGCCGGCCTGCCTGCGCTCGCCGTTGATGGCAGCGGTCGAACGCTAACGCTCGGCATTGTGGTGCGTGGTCCCACGGACCGTAAGGAGACTTTGCCTTATCTCTCGCCAGAGAATGAGCCGCTCCTTGAATACCAGTTGCTTCGCGCAATTTCATCGGTCGGTCGGCCAACTAAGCCAAAGCTTGGGCTGCTTTCCAGCATGCCTCTCGATGGCGGTCTTGATCCGCGTAACCCGATGATGCAGAAGGGACCACCAGTGGTGATCCAGCAACTCGGCGAACAAGCCGATCTGGTGCCAATTGATGCAACTGCCGACACGCTGCCGGAAGGCATCGCTGCCCTCATGATCGTGCAGCCGCGCAAATTCTCCGAAGGCATGCTGCGTGCCATTGATGCATGGGCTATTGCTGGCAAGCCGTTGCTTGTTCTGGCAGATCCGTATGCGGAAACGGACACAGGCCCTGATGCAAGTGCCATGGGAGCGAAGCGAGGCGGCACCACCTACGACATGGGTCCGCTTCTCAATGCGTGGGGTGTAGATATTGCAAAGGACATGGTGGTAGGAGATATCACCTACGCCACTCGTATTCGCGCGCCTTCCAAGAATGGCGGCATGCGTGAGTTGGATTACCCGGCGTGGTTGTCCATGACCCGGGAAACTTTCACAGCCAAGGATCCTCTGGTGGGTGGACTGCAGGCACTCAATTTCATGAGTGCAGGCGCTATTGTTCCGGTGCCCGGCAGTCGTTCGAAGTTGGAGCCACTGGTTCGTACTGGCGAGAAGTCACAGATGATCCAGGCACTCAAACTTGGGTTCTTTGGGGATCCAGAGCAATTGCTAAAGGACTTCAAGGCTGACGGTACGCCGAAGATCTTGGCGGCGCGCATCACGGGTGAAATCGTGTCCGCATTCCCGAATGCTGATGGCGTTGCCACCAAGGGAAATGCAAACATACTGTTGATTGCCGATGCCGACATGCTGTCCGATGACACGTGGGTCATTGATGATCGCAGTTCCGGCGTCAATGCCGGCAAGCGCGCCATTGCCGACAATGGTCCGATGGTATTGAACGCCGTTGAATTGGC
>JBIKQN010000107.1:0-5786 GCA_044349615.1 Phycisphaerales bacterium | reverse complement strand
CGGGCGGCTGTCCGAAAGTCAACAGGTTCTTGCGCTGTATCCAGGGGACGGGCACTCTCTGGGCGCACACCAGCATCTGCTTGACCCATCGCACTGATGGTCATGGACGCAGCGATGACACATGCAACAGATGCGAAAGAATTCATTGAGCAACATCCTCCATCTTTGGCGCACGGCGCGCGGGGATGACACTGCCAGCAAGGAGGCATAGGAATGCCAAGCCAGCGAACCATTGGAAGCGGGGTGTTCGACGCGTCACCGTTGCATCGTCAAACTCCTTGCGCTCAAGCGCACCAACCGTCTGCGCATAGGCACGCGCCATATCGACGCGTCCAGTGCCGGCTGGGATGAATGCTCCGCCACCTGCAAGGGCTGCCTCGCGAAGAACGCGTTCGTCCATCTTGGTCCACACTTCCTGACCATCATGGACGAGGTATCGCACGCCATCCTTCGTGCGGGACTCTGGAATGCGTGCACCTTCGCGCGCGTCACCAATTCCAATGGCATACACATGCACGCCGTCTTTCGCCAAGACTTCCTTCGCAGTCGCCACTGGATCAGCATCGCCTTCCTCAAGGTCTTCGCCATCTGAGAGGATGATGATGGCGCGGCTGCCTGCAGACGTAGGTGGAAAACTTGCTGCTGCAAGTGCAATTGCATTTGCCAACGCGGTCCCACCACGTGCGCCAGATAGCGGAACGAGTTCTCCGAGGGTGGTGCGGAATGCACCGTAGTTCAGCGTCAGTGGGACACGCATGGCGGCAGTACCAGCGAATTCAATCAGTCCGATTCGATCACCACCGAGGGATTCCACGGTTTCCTCCACAAACTGCCGCGCTCGTGAGAGGCGATCCGGCGTTGCATCTTGCGCGGTCATGGACCGACTGACATCCACGACAAAGAAGACATCTGCCCCACGGCGCTTGACTTCTTCCACCTGTGCGCCCCAACGGGGATCCATCAGAGCGGGCACAAGAACAGCGAGCGCGGCAAGTGCCAGCACAGCACGAACAAACGGACGTGCCGCATTGGCGCGCGGAGCAATGGAACGTAAGAGCGGCGCATCAGCAAAGGCGGCAATCGCTCGTGCACGACCGCGGGTTCGGATCACCACCAAGACGGTGAGCGCCAGTACCGCCCAGATCCAGTTGAGTGCAGAAGGATTTGCAAAGGTGAAATCCATGGGATTCATGGCAGCATCCTCCAGCGCGTCTGCGCGAGGAGCAGTTCAGCGGCGACTAGGAAGAATGCAATCAGAAGTAACGGTGGGAATGCGATGCCAGCAATGTCTGAGCCTTCCACGGCGAGGTCACGAAACTGCAAGTAGCGCCGCTGTTCGGTGGTGGTCTTCTCGAGTCGATTGATCGTCTCATAGATCGATTCCAAGCTGCTCGAATCGGTGGCACGGAAGTATTGCCCACCCGTCAGCGTGGCCATTTCCTTCAGTAGTTTCTCGTCAATATGCACCGGGACCGGAACAAGCCGCGTTCCGCCAAACGGCATTTGCATGGGGTAGGGCGCCTCGCCGATCGTTCCCATACCCACGGCGTACAGCGTGATTCCATAGGTCTTGCATATCTCAGCAGCAGTGGTGGGAGGAATGTCACCAGCGTTATTTTCACCGTCGGTGAGCAGGATGATGACCTTGCTCTTTGGTTTAGGAAGGTCGCCGCCGCGTTCGGTGGCATCACGAAGCCGTTCCGCGGCGAGTGCGACTGCTTCACCGATTGCAGTGCCATCTTCCCCACGATTGCCAGCAACCGCAACACCGTCAAGCACCTGCACTAGGTAGTCATGATCAAGAGTGAGTGGGCACACGCTGTCTGCGTACCGAGCGAATGCAATCAAGCCAATGAGGTCACCCGGTCGACCATCAAGGCCAGCTCCGCCAAGAATGAATCGTCCGGCTACTTCTTTCAGGGCAGTCAATCGATCAGCACGCTGGCCATCCTTTTGGAAGTCCATTGCAAGCATCGAACTTGATCGGTCAACCACGATCTCAATGGCTACGCCTTCGACATATACGCGCGTCTGCTCATTCGCCTTGATAGGGCGCGCAATGCAGATGGCGAGCGTTGCCAGTGCGGCGGTCCGCAGTAATAGCGGCAACCACCATGTGCGCGAAACCAATGTGGCGCCAGCAGCGCGCAGCGGCGCAATGGATGGGAACCCGATGGTTGCTCGGGAGCGAGGCCGTGCAACCACAATCCATGCGAACGGAAGCGCCAACAGCAGGAGAAGCCACCACACGCTGCTCTCATGAAATCCGGTCATGGCTCGCCCTCACTTGGTGGCGGCGCGGTTCGTTCGACGAATCCTCGCATCGCTGTGAGGGAATGCGCACAGGTTTCAGTCCCTGGCCGTGCTGCTGCAAACTTCACCATATCCGCACTGCGCAAGAATGCACCAAGAGTCCGCTCATGCTCACCAGCCAATTCTGGGTGCTGTGAAGCATCGCGAAGAAACTCTTGCGTGGTTTGATCGGGAGCAGCAATGTCGTAGCGCCGTTCCACATAGGTGCGAACAACATCGGAAAGTCGCACGAAGAAACCTTCGACATCGCCTCGTTCAGGAAGTCGCTGCGATTCCAAGAGGTCAAACTCGCGACGCGCCCATTCGCCGGGCGCCACTGGAACAACGGCGGGCTGGTGTGTGGGTCGACGCATCAGCCACCAAACACCTGCGCCAGCAATCACTGTTGCGCCCGCTGCAATCGCCCACCACCACCACGCGCGTGTGTCAATATCCACTGGACCTCGAATGTCCGAGGCGAGTTCCGTCAGTGGAAGATCGCTGCCGAGGAGCGAGGTGAGCGTAATGCTTGTGGCGGGCACGGTGGCAATCGTCTTGATCCCATCAGCGTCCGTCATGGCAACGCTGAGGGTGGGAACATCAAGTGCTCCCGACTCCCACGCAACTAGATCCACCACCATGCTTGCCTGACCAGGGATGGATTGCTGGCTGATGGCAGGGCGCACATCAAAGGCCCCAAATGTTGTGACTAGTTCTGGGAATTGCAGTGAGACGCCGGTTGGCGCCGTGGCAGTCACTTGCATGGTGATCGGCTCACCTGGCTGCCAGCGCTTCGCGTCAAGCGTTCGAATGACGCTGAGTTTGCCCTCCTTGGCATTCTGCACCACCCGTGCTTGAGGAGGGACACGCTCCGTCGTGCGTGCGGTGGCAGGCGTTACTGCAACTTTCGGATCCTGCGCAATAGCCGTGCTCGCCATGGCGATTGCAGCAGTGATGGCTATCGCGAGCGACTTCTTCATCGGGCTCTCCGTGCCTCGCGGCGGCGGAAGAAAGTGGTGAGCGGCGCAACAAAGTCGCCCCCCGTCTCCACTCGAATCGCTTCAGAGCGCAGTTTCCGAAGGGTCTCATCGAGGAGCGAACCTTCAGCTAGGGCGAGTTGCGCAAATCGATCGCGAACTGATTTCGATCCAAGGTCAACCACAATGCACTCGCCAGTCTCTTCATCCATGAATTCAGCGAGTCCGAGCGCTGGTAGCGCGTGCTCGCGACGGTCACGAATCATCACAGGAATCACATCATGCTTCATGCGCGCAATGCGCAGCGCGTCTTCCCATGGCTCGCCACCCTTGTCGGAAACTGTATTGGAACGCCAATCACTAATCACAAAGAGCACTGAGCGGCGGCTGAGCATTCGGGTTGCTTCGGCAACAGCCCCGCCAATGTCTGTGCCGCGGCTCTCTGGTTCGAATGCCAGGAGATCCCGCACAATCCGCAACACATGTCGCGATCCCTTGCGAGGCGGAACAACGCGCTCGACACGATCCGTGAAGCAGACGAGACCAACACGGTCATTGGAGCGAATGGCGCTGAACGCGATTGTCGCTGCGATTTCCGCAGCTAATTCCCGCTTCAATTGTGCATGCGTTCCAAATGACAGCGATCCACTCAGGTCAACCGCCAGCATGACGGTGAGCTCTCGCTCTTCGCGGAACAGTTTGACGTGTGGAAATCCTGTGCGCGCGCTGACGTTCCAATCAATGGAACGAACATCGTCGCCGTATTGGTACGGGCGAACTTCCTCGAATTCCATTCCGCGTCCCTTGAATGCGGAGCGGAATTGACCAGCCATCACATCACTCACTAGGTGCGATGTGCGGATTTCGATGCGGCGAACCTTGCGAAGCAGTTCAGACGTCTGCATGGCGTTGGTCAGGGAACGGGGACATGCTCAAGGAGCGCACGCACTACATCATCAGAGGTCTTTTCGAGAGCCTCCGCTTCGTAACTGAGACCCAATCGATGGCGAAGCACAGCATGCGCTACATCCTTGACATCTTGGGGCACCACAAACCCGCGACCATCAAGGAAAGCCTTGGCACGAGCAGCTTGTGCAAGCGCGAGCGTTGCGCGCGGAGATGCGCCGTATTGCAGCAAGTCTTTCACGGGCACCTTGTATGCGGCTGGATCACGGCTAGCCACAACCAAGGCAACGATGTAGTCCTTGATGCTCTCATCGACAAAGATCTCGTCAACCACAGCACGTGCGGCACGAATCTCCTCTGGCTGCATCACAGCCTTCACGGCGATCTTGCCAGTGGTGCGCGACATGCGGTCCAGGATCTGTCGCTCTTCCGTTCGCGTTGGGTAAGTGATCACGATCTTCAGCAGAAAGCGATCGACCTGCGCCTCGGGAAGCGGATAGGTGCCTTCCTGTTCAATTGGATTCTGTGTAGCCAAGACCAGGAATGGATCATCCATCTTGAAGGTCTCGCCGCCGATAGTCACCTGTCGTTCCTGCATGGCTTCAAGCAGCGCGCTCTGGACCTTGGCAGGTGCACGGTTGATTTCATCGGCGAGCACGATGTTTGCAAAGACCGGTCCCTTCTTCACGCTGAATTCATGCGTGGCAGGGCTATACACCATGGTTCCGATCAAGTCCGAAGGCAGCAGATCCGGGGTGAACTGAATGCGGTGGAACGAAGTACGAATGGCAGCAGCAAGCGTGGCAACCGCAGTGGTCTTGGCCAAGCCCGGAACACCTTCAATGAGAATGTGTCCGTTGCACAACAGGCCAATGATCAAGCCCTCGAGCAGTTCATGTTGCCCAACAATGACTTGTTGCAATTCCTGCTTCAGGATTGCGAAAGGCGGATGAGCCGCCTTAACCTTCTGCTCAATGGCACCGATATCGTGGTGTGTGATAGTGGTCATGGTGTTTCTGTTTCTTGGCAGTGGGCGCCGGTAGGAGGGTCAGGATATTCGTTCACCAGCCATAAGCGTGGACGATGGCTTGTGTTCCAGAGCGTGCATAGCCAGCCTCCGCAAGCGCCGCATAGGTGCGCTCAGCGGTGGTGGCACAGGGCAGGTCCAAGCCCAAGGCACGCGCTTCATCAAGCGCGATACGAAGATCCTTGAGGAAGTGTTCGATGAAAAATCCGGGTGCAAAGTCAGATTTCAAAATTCGTGGTGCCAAGTTGGTCAATGACCAGCTTGCTGCTGCGCCGCCTCCCACCGATTCAAGCACCGTTGCCGGATCGAGCCCCGCTCTTTTTGCGTAGGAAAGAGCCTCCGCCATGCCCAGCATGGTGCCCGCAATCAGGAGTTGGTTGACCATTTTGGTGTGCTGACCCGCCCCGGCAGCGCCTTGGAGAACCACCGTCTTGCCGAGCAATCCCAACACGGGTTGCGCCGCCTCGAATGCTGCGCCTGTTCCGCCGCACATGATGGACAGCGTGGCGTTGCGGGCTCCGATATCGCCCCCGGAGACGGGGGCATCAACGGCGTGGGCGCCACGTTCTGCAGCGCGTGTGGCA
>JBIKQN010000106.1:0-5809 GCA_044349615.1 Phycisphaerales bacterium | reverse complement strand
CCCTCCGCGACGAGGGAGTGCAGGTGTATCACCGCTACGTGGCGCTCTTTGCACTTGAGGAGTACGAAGCCGTGGTTCGGGACACTGGCCGAAACCTTCGGATGTTTGACCTGTGTCGTGACTTTGGCGCCAGCCAAGGTGACCGGACTGTCTTAGAACAGTTCCGGCCATTTGTAGTGATGATGCGCGCCCGTGCAGAGGCGGCTATCGGTTTGGCAGGTGGCGATGCTCGGCAAGCATTGTTGGCGGTTGAGCGTGCCTTGGCAGAACTGCGTTCGCACTTTGATGATCACGGCCCGATGGATGGATTTGATCAATCAAACGAAGTCACGCTGTTGCGTGGAATGCGCGATGCGTTGGTGCCGCGCTTGCCAACAAGTCAGCGCTCAGAATTGGAAGAACGATTGCGCCGGGCAGTGAGTGCCGAAAACTTCGAACTTGCGGCCATCTTGCGCGACGAGTTACGTTCTATGGATTCTTAATCGGCGCAGACATGTCTGGGCGAACGACAGGTCGTTCCATGAGCCACCGGTCACTCATGCCGCGCAGCGACTTCAAGCAAACTTGCAGCAAATGCCGGTCCGCCTAATGCTGGATCCATCGCCTTGAGTCGAGCCACCTTCGGTGCGATGGCCTCTGTTGTTCGATTCACTCTGTCAAGGATCTGCAGTCGGCGCGCTTGGCACAGCCACCATGCGGGGGATTCTTCGCGAACTGTCCGGGATACGCGTTCATAGAGGGCGAATGCTTCCGCAAGTGCAGCATCCCCGCCGATTCCCCACAGTGATTCCGCAAGTGCAAGGGACAGGTCGGCGCGTTCCCCGCGCGCGGCAATGGCGCGCCGTGCAGCAGCTTGTGCTGAGTCATGCATGCGAGCCACCACAAATGCACGTGCCAGAATCTCATCGCGCTCGGGCGTGGGAGGAGCGATATGGAGAGTTGCATCAGCGAGCCGAGCGATTCGTGCAATCTGTTGTTCATCAGTGGAAGCAGCTGCAACACTTCCAAGATCAGTAGCCGACATTCTTCGCAATACGCGGGCTGCTGCGTCAGCGGTAGCAGGTGCGTCCATGGAAATTGCGTCTGCCACACTGCGGTCCATTTCTATGGAGCGTGTTGCGAGTACTAACGCGCGAATGCGTTCTTCCAACATGCGTTGCCGGACCGCCTCCGGAAGAACAATGCCGGGCAGCGGACGTGCTCGATCCAGTGCTTCGATCGCAGCATCGGCGCGCATTTCATCATTGAGTGCATCGGCAGCGGCAATAGCTAGGTCAGCACGCAATGCAGGGTCAGTCACTCCGGAGCGATCGGCACGGTCAAGCCCATCAAGTGCAAGCGCCGCGCGACGTGCGGGTGATTGGCGCGTTTCCACCTCTATGTCGCTTGAGAGCATGAGCGCAGACTGCTCAACTCGCCACGCTGCATGGTCGGGATGATCGGGGAACCGCGCCACTGCAGTGGCCAGAACGCGCGCAAAGAGCAAGGAATCGCCCGTTCCGCGTGCGGCCGCAACGGCGGCATCAATGGCGTGACGCGATACTGGCTCCGATGGATAGGCCTGCGCAAACTCAAGCAGTGCCGCCGCGCCCTCGGAAGGATGACCCAAGAGTAGTTCCGCGCGACCGAGTTCCAGCATGGCGAGCGTTCGCACGCCTGCATCAAGTGCAGGATCAGCAAGCGCGCCACGCAGGAGCGCTGTGCCGGGAGCGCGACCTTCACTGCTGCCGATGGCAGCCAAAGCCCGGGCCACCCGAACAACGGGGTCATCCATACTTCCAGCATGTTGGGCGATGCGCGCAAGGGCTGCGGCACGAACAGCAGCGCGACGCGCAGGTGGCGTGGCTGAGACTGCATCAAGCCATCCGCGCCATGCTGGTGCCGGACCAGCAGCACCAGGCAAAGCAGTGCTTGTGGCATCGGTGGCCGACGCGCGCGCTAGCCGAAAGTCAAGATCGCCAAGCACAAGTCGCGAGTCATCGTCAAGTGAGACGCCGTATCGGGCGCGGAGACCATCAAGCGCGCGGCGTCGACCGCTGGCATTCGGTGCGGCGTTCTCGGCAAGCCCTGCAATCGCCAAGAGTCGGAGTACGGGTTCCGCGTTCGGGTTGGCAGCAAGTGGAGCAAGCACTGCGTCTGCATCTGCACCGTGACCACTACGCGTCAGCCCAAGACCGCAGCACGCATCTGCAAGAGTGCGCGCATTGCCAGAAAGACTGCCACGCATGGAAAAAAGTCGCATGGCGGCGCTTTCGATGATGGCTGGCGCATCTGCTTCTGGAAGTGCTCCCGACCAACCAGCCAGTACTGCTGCGCAGGCGCGGATCAAGGGAATGCGCTGAGCGAGTTCCACGGAATCAAGTCGTGCAGTGAGTTCTGGAGTGGCGGTTCCAGAGCTCATGGCAGCACGCGCCGATCGCTCGGCCGCGCGTGTCCAAGTCAGTGCATCGCGCAGGAGCGAAACGCAGCGTTCGCGCTGTGAAGAGGTTGGGATGCCCACCATGGTTGCAACTCCGCAGCCATCAACAGAGAGCCCCAAGGTAATGGAATCTTCTGCAGCATCCGCAAGCCATGCCGCACAGCGTGGATCATCTGATTCAAGAAGCGGTGCTCGCACGCGCTCAAGTCGCAGCCACGCGGCTGTTGCTGCGGCCGCAGTTGTAAAGGCGCGTCGGGCATCAACGCGCGCACTGTCTGTTGCCGAAGCCACAGCATCGATGCCACCAGGCGCGGGAACTTGCGCAACCCAAGCAGCGACCGTCATCATTGCGATTGGGGCAATCACTGCCCGACCCCAGTTCCGGCGGCGCGCTGCTCAAAGCCAACATTTCGGAATCCGGCCGCAACGGTGGCGTCAAGCACTTCCACCGCAATCTCCCACGGCGCGTTGTCCGCGGGAGCAATCACGATCGGGAATGCCGGCTCAAACATGCCATTTGGATGGGCATTACTACGCAATTCCACTGCTAGGGCAGCACGCAACTCACTTGGTGTGAAGGTGCGTCGAAAGGGCGCACTTGCAACAATGGTTCCATCAACGCGCACTTCAAGTCGGAGTGCCTCGTCTTGCATGGCAAAGGGATCGATCACACTGCGAGGAGGCGGAGGCGTTTGGTCTTCTGGGCGCGCCGGATCCTTGGCAACCACTGCAACACGGCGTGAAAGGTCCATGGCGATGACGCGCTCGTCAGATGCATACCGCGTGGTAGCAATGAAGAACACTAAGAGTTGAAAGACAACATCAATCATCGGCGTCATGTTGGTGCTGATAGCAGCGCCGAGTGATCGTCCGCGCAATCGACGAGGCGCGCGCCACCCCCGCCGCGGCCGGCGACCGATGCGAGCATCAGGAAGCGCAGCCGCCAACGCCTGAAGTGCGTTGAGTGCATCACTCGCGGAGTGATGTGGTGGGAGCCGGGAGGCTGTGTCAGCCATTGCCGTCTCCGCCAAGAACTACAAGTCTCACCCGGGCGCGAGCGCGGTCAATACCACTCTCTGTCAAGGCATCGGCCACCGCTGTCATTGCTGGCCGCACCCAGGAGTAGGCGGTAGCGCGGTCGGCACGAATATTCACCTCAACACTTGGGCGTCCCTTCATTGCCTGTGCAATCGCTGCAACCAACTCCTGTAATCCAGCGGTATCGGCAGTGAATTCACGCTTACCTATGCGATATCCGGCGGCGCCGCCATCAGTTGCCGGAATGACATTCACCACAATGCGCTCTGATCCGTCCGGTTGCTTGGCCGTTCCGGACACTGGTCGCGGCAAGGAAAGTTCAACGAGTTCCGCGCTCGTCACTTGGCTTACGAGGACAAAAAACACGATGAGTAAAAACGCCATATCAATGAGAGGCGTCATGTTCGCCTCAAACGATCCTGGTCCTCTACGATAAATACGGCTTGCGCGCATTAGGCAGCGGCACCCTTTGTTCCTGCGTTCATTGCGGCAACGGGTGAGCCTGACCCGCCCGGTCGGAAGCGCATCAGAATCTGCTCCACCTCACGCGCACCTTCGGAGCCAGCGGCATCAATTCGATTGCGAACCACGGCGAAAGTACTCAGGGCAGGAATTGCAATGAGTAGACCCCAGAAGGTGGTGACCAATGCTGTGCCGATTCCGCCAGCAAGCGCTACTGGATCCGCAGTGCCGCCCATCTGCGCGATCGTGAAGAACGCAACAATCATGCCGTAAACGGTTCCAAAGAGACCGATCATTGGCGCAACTTGCCCAAAGACATTTAACACTTCCACCTTGCGTAGGCGGCGCACCACTAGCTCATCAGTCATTGATTCCGCAGCTTGCATCATGGCATCGTGTCCCGCTGGTGCAGCGAGGAGTGCAGCATGGATCACGCGCCCAAAGTCGCCACCCTGGGTGCGCGACCACTCAAGGGACTCGGCAAACTGGCCTGTACTAACCATCTTTCGCATGGTTTCAACAGCAGAGGGCGGCAGCATGTCAGCAACACGGTTGGCAGTGAATGCAATCCAGATGAGTGCCACGCTTGCAACACTCATGGCAATCAGCACCCAGATCATGGAGCTACCGATCCAGTCAACGCGCACTCCGCCATCTGGTAACTGATCAAGTGAGATGAAGAAAGCGGTGGCGAACGATGGTCCGGCCGATGCGGGCGCAGTGATACATGTGGCTGCAATGGCGGTGGCAGTTCGGAGTGAATAAATGTTCATTTGCTGATGTTTCCTACAGGCTGGTTGCGTGATTGCGTCGGCGCAAGGCCGAGCGTGGCGCGGTCAAGAAGAAGGTATCCGGTGCTGCCGCCGTGACGCTCACCAAGTGTGCGCAATGCGCCATCGGCGGAAATTTCGACGAGTTCAACGCAGAGAAAGGTGGCAGTGCGGCTTCGGTCTGCATTTGTTGGATTCAGTCGGTCGGCGGTGGCAAGTAGCGTGGCGTTTGCGCTGCGTGCAGCAGCGCGTAGAGGCGTCGGTGTTCCACGCGCGATGACGCAGACGGCGTCTGGTTCCAACGCGCGCCAGACCCGGTCAAGTGCGTCACCAAGATCGGGCGTGCCGCCCGGCGCACTGCGTTCGGTAAACCAGCGGAGTGCAGCGGCCGTATTGGCTCGGGTTGCAGCAGCCGGTGTTCCGGGCGCTAGTTCCATACCGCTGCCGCGTGCAACGGCAACGGTGAATTGTTGATTCGGTGTGAGTGCGGCAAGTCGCTGAGCGAGTACGGCACGAGCCGCAGGTAATGCGGAGAGCAGCCGCCCGCCACCATCGATCAGAAATGCCACGCGCTGCTTGTCCATCGCAAAGCTTGCAGCACGGAATCGCTCTGGAAGCGCGCCGCCGAAACCGAGCGGTCCGCCGAAACGCGCCGCCGCATTTGCTGTTACTTGTGTTGGCGGGGCCAGTCGCTCTAATCGAGCGGCTGCAGCGCGTGCGCCTGAAGCGCTGTCATTGACACCACGAGCGGCTGGTCCTTGGTAGACGAGGGCGCCGCCAGGAACCGGCAACTCAGGCGGTGCGGGCGCAATGCCAGCTGGTGGCGGTGGTGTCCATTCGGCAATCAAGAGTGGCGGTGCTTCTCGACGCATGGCGCGAGCGGCAGTGATCCCCATGGCAACGAGTGCAAGTGCAATCAGTACATGCACAATGGTTGAAGCAGTGATTGCTACGAAGGGGCTGCGGGGTGCAACTCCCGTTTCCACCATATTTCCCTCAGTGTTGGTGACATCGACTTGAGGGACTGGTTGAGCGCCCTCAGCAAAGTCAGCACTCGTCTCCGCGTCGCCGTTCATGCCGATATTGACTTGCGCTTCGGGCTGCCGCGTTTGGATCGACG
>JBIKQN010000105.1:0-5820 GCA_044349615.1 Phycisphaerales bacterium | reverse complement strand
GGCCACAACAGCGCAAGGTGGCTTGGATTCAGACACATCATTCGATCCTTGTGCTGGTGACTGGTCAATCAACGCGAATTTGTTCGACACAACCCTGGTATCTGCTTCATCGAACATTGCTGCCGAGCTTGCTCTTGGTGATCCACTGCACATCAGCGAAGACAATTGGTGGTGCCGTATTGTCCGACAGAATGGTGATGTGGTCATAGACATCGTTGGCGAAGGTCAGCCAGCATGGTCCGGCACAGGCATAAATAGCCGCGAGGTTGGCAAGTTGGAGGCAGATCCAAGTCCCTCGACAACTATCTACGCGAACTATCAGGATGCCAACAATTCCAGCTTTGGGACACCCAATGGCTGGAAGAGCGATGCGGCAGCCAACTTCGGATGCAAGATCTATCAGAACATGGAACCGCTTCGCGCACCGGTCCGCGCGGACACCTGTGCGCCCTGCAATTCCATTGCACTCAATGAGTACAACGGTGTTTCAAGCCTCAATTACCTTGGCGGCGGCACAGCAACCGCCGATGTCAATGTGCCACCAGGCGTTGCTTCAGATTCGCAGTTTGGGCGCGTCCTTGGCAACGGCGGCAATTGGATTGAGTTTGTGGTGATCGAGGAACACCTCGACATGCGCGGTTGGAAACTGGCGTGGTCAGAGGCGACATCCTCTGGTGTCATCACGCTCTCAAACGCAGCCTTTTGGGGCGATTTACACACAGGCATGATTGTCACCATCATCGAGCGCCCGACCGCGCTTGGTGGTCTTGATACGGATCTCTCATACAACAGCGCTACTGGTGACCGGTGGGTGAACGTGAACAGCCGAGACATCTCGCTTGTTTCACAGACCACCAGCACGAAGGCAGGTCATGTGTCTGGTGACTTCACCACATCAAACGACAACTGGTCTATTGAGATTCGCGACCAATCAAACATCGTGCGTATGGCTAGACAGGGTGAAGGATCACCCTCCTATAACGGCGGAAAGGTCAACGCAGAAGATGTGTGTCGTCTTCGCCAAGATCTAACAACCAATATCGACGCATCGTTTATGTTTGACGATTCAGGTGATTCGAGCACCTTTGGTCGGGCCAACACATGGAAATTGTGCCCAAGCAATACGGTTGTCACACAGTCATTCGCTGTACTGCTGGCATCTGGTTGTGTTGCACCAGTCTCCAACCCAAGCGACCTGAACGGTGACGGTCGTGTGGATGGTGCAGATCTGGGCATCTTGCTTGGTGGATGGAACAGTGCTGGACCAACAGACCTAAACCAGGACGGAACCACCAATGGTGCCGACCTAGGCATCTTGCTTGGAAGTTGGAATTGACACAAGCACCATTCGTGATTTCTATGAGTTTGGATCAGATCAGGAAACACAACATGAAACAGACATCAAACAACAACAAGCTTCTTGGTAACAACCGTGCATTCACCATTGTCGAACTCATGGTCACCATTTCAATCATTGCTTTGTTGATTGGAATGTTGCTACCTGGCCTTGGGATGGTGCGCGCCACAGCTCGCGCCACAAAGAGTCAATCAAACCTCCGGCAATGGGGAATCGGCGTCATTGCTTGGTCGGGAATGAATGAAGAACGGCTTCCTTGGGAGGGTTTAAAGGAGCCAAACGACATGGGTACCAACCTCGCCCAACCGAGTTACTGGGCCAATGCAATTCCGCCAATGGTTGGCCAGCGCACCTATAAGGAGATTTCTGAGCAAGCCTTCTCAGAACAACGAAATGTTGAGATGAGCGGCGATGCAGAGTCGGTGTTTCTGGATCCAGCAGCCAAGCCAGCATCAGAAGAACCATGGGGATTTGGTACCCCTGGTGCAAATGGTGTTCGTCAGCAGTTCTATTTCAACTACGTGCCAAATAGCCAGTTGAACAACACCATGCTGCGCGATGGGAACCTGTCGGACTTTTCTCCCAACAACACCATGCGACTCGCGATGATTGGCTTCTCAGACAAGACGGTTCTCATGCTTGAGTTGCGGGCCAACCCAAACGAACTCTCCCCCAGCGATCCGCACTTCGGGCGTGATCTCAAGCGACACCGCACGGACTGGAAGCGGTTTGCGGCGCGTCACTTCAAGGGTGGGCACATGATGTTTGCTGATGGTCATGTGGGCTGGATGTTGAACGAGGAAGCAACAACAAATTCCCAAGGCAGCCGTGACACTTCGTACACAAGCGGCGACTGGAACACATCGAAGGTGATCTGGGATCCACTTGGTCCCGCGACAGACGAGTGATTAGCGAATGGATTGTTGTTGGCCGACCCGCTCGCGCACCACATATGGCCGCGCTGCGCCGATACCACTGACGGCATCGCTCAATAGTTCAAGCACAAACCCCATGGCGAGCATAAACAGTGCAGCAAAGAAGAGCACGACCACCACGAAAAACATCGGTCGTTCAGTGAGTGGCTCGGCTTGATAGATTCGTTGCCACAAGAGCCAGGATCCCGCAGCAATATCGATTAACAAGACCAACAGGCCAATGCGCCCAAAGAGGTACATCGGCCGGCTGTGGTTTGCGCCCTGAAACCACAGCATGAGCACATCAAAGAGCACATCAAGCGAGCGCCCGATTCCGTAATGACTATGACCAGCGAATCGGGGCGGTGCGCTGACAAACACCTCTTCAACAGCACCACCACGCATCCACACAATGGCTGGTAGTAGACGATGGTGCCCAGGTCGCAGGCGCAAACCACGCGCTATGTTGCCCTGGATGGCTTTGAAGCCACCCATATCCCGCACATTGCATCCAGAGACCCGGCGCAACATCCAGTTAGCCAACCTACTTGGAATGCGGCGAAGTACAAGGCTCTCAGTCCGCCCACATCGGCTCCCGGATACAAGGGCATTACCGCGGTCCATCGCCTCCACTAGGAGGTGGACCTCCTCGGGTGCGTGTTGCAAGTCACCATCCATGACCACAACAATGTCACCAACACTCGCCTGAATGCCGGCATACATCGCTGTGCATTGACCACTGTTGCGCGCAAGAAAGACACCACGAAGCGCAGGAAATCGCTGGCACAAATCACGAATCAACGCCTCGGTCTGATCGGTTGACCCGTCACTCACAATAACGATCTCATATGTTCGACCGATAGCCAAGAGTGCGGCGTTGGTTCGCCGTACGAACTCCTCCACACACGCTTGCTCATTATGCATGGGTGTGACAATTGAAATTCCAACAGGCGCGTCAAGGACAGATTGTCCGTGGGCGGTTGTGTTGTCGCTGTTCATGGCGCGACCTTTAGTTTCCCATTCATCATTCGCCAGTGTCCTGGGTAAGTACAGACATATTGATAAGTGCCAGGTTTCTTCGGAACGACATAGAACAAACCACCCGTCTTGCCCGGATCAACCAAGCCCATCACAGCCAACACAGAGGGCATGTCTGGCACAAATTGACAAGCCTTTCCTTCGGGTGTCTCCCCCATCTTGTCGGCAGCGACACCAACCTCGCTCATTTTTCCAGGCATTGTGATCAGCAAATTGTGCTGCATGGTGTCTGTGTTCTTCAGCACGATCTCGAGGATCTCACCTGGCTTTGTCTTGATTTCCTTGATGTCATATTGCATTGCACCAGGAACGGTTGTCAACACAACTTTCCGGACAGCAATATCCCTTACTCCTGCTGGACGTCGCTCAATTGGCATGGCAGCGATTGTTCGATATGCAGCAAGGTGAGCCACATCCTCAGAATTCTGAGCACTCTTGCAGAGGCGCTCAAGCGCAACAGGATCGCTGGCAGCTTCGGCAGCGAGCGAAACCAGCGCGTCGGCAAGGTCGCGTGTTCCACCACACACACCACCACATTCCGCGATGGCATCAAGAAGAACCAGGACTGGTGAGCTGCCAAGGCTCCTTGCAGCACGAAGTCGAAGTTCTATTGGTATTCCATTTTCAGACAACAAGCGCTTTGCGACAGCAGAATCCTTGGACGGATCAGACGCAATCAGGGATGGAAGATCGTTTGGCGGAGATGGGGGAACTAGCCGGACTGGCGGGTTGCCCACTGCATAGACAGTGAGGATGCACAAGAGGGCGCAACAAGTCATTTAGGAAAGGTACTGCCCTTGGTGTTCTTTGGTCCGACCTTCACTTGCCACAACGATGTAGTGCCGCTGATTTCATTACAAACGACCACAATCGGGCTGCCGTTTGGGCTTTTGTCTGCAGACAAGAACACAAGCCCCTCAGGACCAAGGTCACCAACACCCGCGACGTTCTTCACGGCCAACCCAGCGTCTTTATCAATGTTGAGCGGCGCATCTGTGTTTCGTTGGTTTGCATAATCGAGCAGCACTGGATGGGTGGGATCCGTGATGTCCCAAGTAACAACTCCACCAGGCCGCTCAAGCCCTGCGAACAAAAGGCGCCGACCGTTCACGATGCCAGTGGTCAACCCCTCAACCTCGGGCCCCCTACTTTTGCTGCGTTGGTCTTGTGATGGATTCTTCCGGCTGTCGGCATTGAAAACCGCGGGCATTCGTTCGGCAACAATACGCTCAACATCTGAGCCAGAGTCCCAGGCCTCAAGAAGTTTGCCATCAACGAATTTCCAAACAGTAATCCCACGACCACCAAAGCACACCAATCGGTCAGCGTCGCCATCGGCGTCAAGATCTGCCATTGGGCCACACACATCAAGTCGCCCAAGGTGCTCTGGTTTCACCAGATCCTCCCAACCCCACCTAGAGTTGTTAGAACCCCCCTTTGCGAATACGTCACGATCGAGGGTCAGAGTGCCCACCTTCACTGAATCACTCAATGTTGCACCCTCGCGCTGCTCACCCTCGTTAGCGGTAGCTAGCCACTGCACCCCGCCTTGTTCCCACGCAACCACCGCATCTGGTTGGCGCAGTGCAAAAACAGGCCATGGATTGATGTGAATACCACCATCCTTGTCACTTGGATCAAGCCCACTCTTTGAAAAGTCTTTCAACCCAAGCCCAAACACGCTGGTGATTCGCGCCGATGGAATATCTACAACCGCAAGGGCGTTTGCTTCTTGCAAGGTGACAAACGCAGTCATTCCGTCGTTGCTAATTTCGATGTATTCGGGTTCTAGTTGCTGAGCCACGGTGTGATTTGGGACGAACAAGCAAGCACCCTGCTTTTTCAGGGCATCCGCCTCGGTATTGAACGCTCGAAAATCTGCGGTGCGAAGGGTTGCGGCCATCACGCCCTTACCGAGATCTATGACCGAAACGGTTCCTTCTGGATCAATACTGTTCTCCTCATCAACCTCGCCCTCATTGGCAACCAATAGAGTCTTTCCATCTGGTGAAAAAACCACCATGTCTGGGTTTGCTCCCACGGTCATCCGTCGCAACTCATGTCCGGTGTGATCAATAAAGACCACTTCGCCGGGAACCGAACGAACCTTCGGCGCAACAGCAATGGCAATCAGATCCTTATGGATTGCAACCGAGTTTGTCCCGTTACAGGGAAACGACGATGATTTCAGTGGATTTGCCGGGTTCGACACATCAATGAAATCCAAGCCAACCGCGCCATTCACGACAATCAATCGCTTGCGGGGGAAGTCATACGTGGCAATCTCGCTGCCACTTTGGTCAACAACACCCGATATTGATTGACCTAGGAATTCAAGATGAAACTCACGAGGTAGGGACGTGCTGGCGGCGCCCGTGTTTGGCTGGTCTGCCTGCATGGCGAGCGCGTGCGCTACGAGGACGGAAATGATCAGCGTTGTCAACGGGCGACCTTCCTTGAAAGTTTAATGATCCTGCTCATCACGAGTGTGATGGAATTGCTAGTTTAGGG
>JBIKQN010000104.1:0-5850 GCA_044349615.1 Phycisphaerales bacterium | reverse complement strand
GATGACCGTATCGGCCAATCGGGGAATCGAGAGATTCATGGGAATGAATCGATCAGTGAAGATTCGAAGGACCGCAAGCAGCGCCACAAAGACGCCAATCAACACCAAGCCCTTGGAATACTCGCCGGCTGAGCTACTCAGCATTCGGTAGGACAGTGGCTCCCACAATCCGAAGGCAATCGCCCCCGATGTAACAACGCAAAGGAAGTGGACCAAGGCGCTGAAGGCGCCGTTGTTGGACCACCAGTAGGTGATGAGGAGAATGGCGGCAATGGCGATGACGGAGATAGTCACTGGGTGATCCTTACTGCTTCTTTGCGCCGGGGTTTGTGCCCGGAGCCTTTGTGGCGACGGCGGGTGACTTTGCTGGTGCGCTTGGCGCAGCTGTTCCAGCAGCCGCTGGCGGCGGCGCGAAGATCCGCTTCACTTCGTCGAAACTTGTCTCGCCGTTGCGCACTTTGATGAGTGCTGCATCTTGCAGCGAAGGGCACTTAAAGGTTCGGCGTGCCTGCATGTAGGCGCCCTTCACATCACCAGTTGCAAGTACCTCGCGCGACGCTGTATCCAAGGGAAGCACTTCAATCACTGCGGTGCAACCTAGGAAACCAACGCCCTTGCAAGTAGGGCAGTCAACAGGCTGATCCTTGATGAGCACCTTGCCGCTTTGCTTGTAAATCTGAACCGGTTTCCCTGCTGCAATGCCCAACATCTTCTGCTCCGCAGGATTCGGTGCGTACGGGGCGCGACATGTCATGCACAACTTGCGGACAAGTCGTTGCGCTATCACTAAACGCAGCGCATCAGCAGCAGCCTTGGGGTCGCCCGCTGCCTTCAGCCACGCGGCCATGATGTCCGGAACACTGTCCGAGGGCATACCCACATAGAAGAGTGTTGAACGGGCGCCGGCAGCGCAAAGAACCTTTGCCGATCCAGCGTCTGCAACATCGGCAGCAAAGACCACATCCGGTCCGCGGCGAACAATTGACTGCAATTGCGTGCCGAAGTCGCTCTTTGCTGCATCGAAGTCGGTGTGCTCCACACCTTCCACAATCCGTTCGAATCGGCGTTCGAGGGTCTTGATATTGGAAGTCAGCGAATCATGTCGGCCAAGGAGTGCGTAGGTCAGCGTGGTAAGGCCTTGACCCGGGCGAGCTCCCACGAGAACGGTTCCGCGCGGATCTGCCGTGAGCGTGTCAACAAGCAGCTTCACTTGCTGCTCGCTCATGCCGGTCTTTGCAAGTGGAATGGTGAGTTGCTTGTCGCGCTCAATGTCCACGCGAATTGCTTCACCTTGCATGGATCCGACGCTAGTGATTGTCAGCACAATCCGATTTCCGTCACGAACAATCGGCACCGTGCCACGCTGGAACTTGCGGCGTTCGGCTGGGTCAAGTTCTGCAAAGCCCTTCAAGAGATCCACGATGCGCGTGGCCAGTTCGCCCGCAATCGGCTCGCGCTTGAAGCGCATTGAGTCAACCACCTGCTGAACCTGTGCACCTTGTTTGGAAAGTCCAATCTCAATACGTGACGCGCGAGCATCAAGGGCGGGGAGGAGGATGGCCTCGAGCCCAACATACACCTCATACGCGGGATCCTTGCGGTCCGGCGCGGCTTGCTCGCTGCGATCCTTCTTCTGGAAGCGCAAGGTGGCGCCAGCTTGTGCGTTCTTTGCCTTGCGAGCGGCAGCCATCTTCCCAAAGTCAATATCTAGGAAAGTAAGCGGCTTGGTCTTCGTTCCCTTAAGCGCCTCGTTGCGGAACTTCATGTACCACGTGCAAGGCACTGCAAAGAGTGCGATCATCAGCGGGAAACCCGCAAACCACGTGGGTATCAGAAGCGCAGCAAGCACCCCTGCCGTACCGAAGGCAAGGAAGATCGCGGCCCACTTTTGTGGCTTCAGATTGAAGTAGGCAGCGTCCTTCTCCAACTTAGTTGAGACAAGCACGGCGTACGGCACGAAAGTGGCGAATGTCACAATCGGCTTGGCGATACTCATCAGAATCGCAGGTGATGTGGTCTCTGCGAGGACAGAAACGCCTGGCAGGAAGAGGGCGGTCGATAGGTTCACGGTCAGGCTCCCTTGGCGAACGATGCGCCCTGCGAAATTCCCTTGAGACGCATCCGCAACTCCTCGGGCTTCGGCGTCGATTGCAATGCGACGCTCTGATGGATGAATTCCTTCTCCACTAGGTCAACCAAAGCGGTGGTGAAGTCCTGCATGCCTGCGTCACGACCCTTGATGATGTCTAGGAGTTCGCCTTCGCGCCCTTCCAAGATGTACTTCTGAACAGCAGGGGTATTGATCAGGATTTCCAATGCTGGAATTCGCGCAATGTGTGCATGCAGCGTTGGCAAGAGCTTCTGATAAACGATGGCGCGCAGGTTGTATGCCAGCAGCTTGCGAATCTGCTCGCGCTCATTGACGGGGAAGAGGTCATAAATACGACCGAATGTCTGCCATGCGCTTGATGCGTGGATGGTTCCAAACACCAAGTGACCAGTCTCTGCGGCGCGCACGGCGGCCTCAAAGGTTTCGTAGTCACGCATTTCACCTACCAGCGCGATGTCGGGATTTTCACGCACCAAAGCGCGAAGGGCATCATTGAAATTGACGCAATCGATGCCGATTTCCCGTTGATTGATGGTGGCTTTGTCATCCTTGAAGATGTACTCAATGGGATCTTCAATGGTCACGATATGCACCTTGCGGCGCTCATTCACATACTGAAGCATCGCTGCGATGGATGTGGACTTACCACTACCCGTAACGCCAGCGAAGAGGACAAGCCCCTGTGAAAGAAGTGCTACTTCGCCCAAGCTCGGGGGAAGGTAGAGGTCCTCAAACTTCTTGATGTTGCTAGTGATGAGACGCGCTGCGATCGAGACCTTGCCGCGCGCCATGAACATGTTCACGCGGAAGCGGTTCTTGTCGTCGTAGTCGTACGCAAAGTCCATCGAACCCTTGTTGCAGAAGACTTCTTGCTGCCCGGCATCAAGAACATCCTTAGCAACTTGGAACATCAGCTCCTGGGTGATGACGTCGGTCTCAATGTCCTTCAGCACACCGCGATGGCGGATGCGCGGCTTGAGATCTGACTTGACGATGAGATCGCTTCCGCCAAACTTAATGATTGCGGAGAGCCAAAGGGTCCATGCCTTCATCCCGTCGCCGGCTTGCATGCCACGGCGCTCAAGGTTGATCGGGCTGGTGAGGTACTGCTTGCCGTCGTTGCCTGACACTTCAGCTGATCTCCGCAGGGGGCACCCCGTACGGTTCCATCTGGACCGCAAATAGGCAGGCGACGGGTACGACCACAGTGGCCATCCTCAGCAGGGTTGCGGGCATGCCCACTTGCCTGGTCGACCACCCGCGGACGACCGTCGGGGGAGACCCGCAGGGTAGCACGAACTGCCGAAAGTGTGCCCACCCCATGAAGGGTGTTCGTGGGGTCTGTAACATCCCACAGATGGATCACAAAATTGTCCAGGACGGAATCACCTTTGATGATGTCCTGCTGATTCCTCGATACAGCGAGATCACGCCTGAGTCGGCCGACACACGGACGCAACTCACTCGGCGGATCAGCCTGAACATCCCGCTGGTCTCAGCGCCCATGGACACGGTCACCGAGTCCTCGCTAGCGATTGCGCTTGCTCAAGAGGGCGGTATCGGAATCATCCACAAGAACATCTCGCCTGAGCGGCAGGCACTCGAAGTTCAGAAGGTAAAGCGAACCGAGAACGGAATCATCACCGATCCCGTCACGCTTTCGCCGACAGACACCGTGCAGCGCGCGCAGCAACTGATGGGCGAATATGGGGTCAGCGGATTCCCGGTCACCGAAGACGGAACGCGACGCACACGCGTTGTGGGGATTCTGACACGCCGCGATATTCGATTTGTTGATCATCCTGCCGAAACACGGGTTCAGGATGTGATGACCAAAGATAAGTTGGTGACTGCACCAGCTGATACGACGCCAACGCTTGCGGAAGCGATTCTCAATCGAGGTCGCGTTGAGAAGCTGTTACTCATCGACACGGATGGCCGCCTTGCGGGCTTGATCACGATGCGCGATATCGACAATTTCACTCGGCATTCGCAGGCCTGCCGCGATTCGCGCGGTCGTTTACGGGTTGGTGCCGCAGTAGGCATCATGCAACTTGATCGCGTGGAACGCTTGGTTGCTGCTGAAGTTGACGTGATTGTGGTTGATACTGCGCACGGTCACAGCCTGAACGTCATGCGAACCGTTAGTGAAATCAAGAAGCGGTTCCAGATTGAAGTCATCGCTGGAAACGTTGGAACGGCTGATGGTGCGCGAGCCCTGATTGACGCGGGTGCCGATGCCGTCAAGGCTGGAATCGGACCTGGCTCAATTTGCACAACGCGCGTCGTCACTGGTGTGGGTGTGCCGCAGATCACGGCCATCATGAACACTGTGGAGGGTGCACGAGGGCAAGTTCCGGTGATTGCCGACGGCGGTGTTCGACTGTCGGGCGACATTGCCAAGGCGATCGCTTCTGGTGCTGGGTCAGTGATGCTCGGTAGCTTGTTTGCGGGACTCGAAGAAAGTCCGGGCGAATTGGTGATTCACCGCGGGCGGCATTTCAAGACTTACCGTGGCATGGGCAGCGCTGGAGCAATGACGCTTGGTTCATCCGACCGTTATGGGCAGGCATCGATCCGCGACAGTCGTAAATATGTTCCCGAGGGTGTCGAAGGTCGGGTGCCATACCGTGGGCAGCTTGCCGATTTCGTGTATCAAATGGTGGGTGGACTGCGCGCCGCAATGGGATATTGTGGTTGCAGTTCACTTGATGAATTCCGCTCCAAGACCCAATTCGTCCGTGTTTCAGGCGCAACGGTCGTAGAAAATCACCCGCACGACATCCAAATCACGAAGGAAAGTCCCAACTACACTGTTACCGCAGTTGGAGACGAATGACACAAGTCACACACGCCGGTGTGGCGGAACTGGCAGACGCAGCGGACTCAAAATCCGCCGGGCTCTAAACCCTTGCAGGTTCGATTCCTGTCGCCGGCATTGCTGAGGTCCGAGTAACGAAATCTTTCCCCCTTTGGGGGGGACGGATGGAGCGGGCCGCGAGCGGGATGTGGAAACTAAGAAGTTTTTGACTGGGGAAGGGGGTGGATTTGCACCCGCCTTTCCGCTACACTCCGCGATTCCCCCGCGTTGGCGACCGCCCGCGTGTTTGTGGGAAACCCCGCTTGAGGGGCACATTAAGGAGCAGACCCGTGTACGCGATCTTCGAGGACAGTGGAACCCAAATCAAGGTGAACGTCGGCGACATCGTCGACCTCGATACGCGCGAGGTGGAAGCCGATGCCAAGTCGGTGACCTTCGACAAGGTGCTCGCCGTAGGCTCAAGCGATGGAACTGCTGCCAAGATTGGCATGCCGTACCTCAAGGGCGCAACCGTTGTTGCCTCGATCGTTGGCGACGTGCAGGGCGACAAGCTTCGCACTGGCAAGTACAAGCGCCGTAAGGGCTACCGACGCCAAGCTGGTCACCGCCAGGATTACCTGCGCGTTGAGATCACAGCCATTCAGGCTGCGTGATCAGCTACAGAGGCTGTGAACGCTGAAATTTCAGCGTGTTTCTCAGCTTGTTTCATAAGAACTTCGCCTCGCGATCCCCGCACTGCTGGGATCGCGAGGCTGTTTTTACAACAATCCATCGATAGTCAGCGAGCGCCCGAGCAGCTCGCGAGCATCAGTTGAATTTCACAGTGCTACCATGAGCGTGTGGACATACAGCCGCCGCGGATCTCACGATCCGGGGAGGAAAGTCCGGACACGATTGGACACAGTGGTGGCTAACGGCC
>JBIKQN010000103.1:0-5859 GCA_044349615.1 Phycisphaerales bacterium | reverse complement strand
CCCGTGGCTACTTTCCCCAGGGAATCCAAGAGCAGCCGGACAGCTCAATTCAGAAAGAGACCGATCCCCATGTCACCCACGATGTGCGCAACTGCCGCCTCTGTTCGTTTCCAACTCGCAACTGCCCTCCGCGGTTCAATCGCTGCGCTCGTGGCTGTTGCCATCGGTGTGTGCGCCATGCCGGCGTGCGCTCAAGCAGCCAAGGCGCCCGTTAAGCAGCCCAACAAGCAGCCCAACATCCTGGTGATTTGGGGTGACGACATCGGTCAGTTCAACATCAGTGCATACAACCAAGGCATGATGGGCTACAAGACGCCCAACATTGACCGCATCGCCAAAGAGGGTGCTCTCTTTACCGACTGGTACGGTCAGCAGAGTTGCACCGCTGGTCGCGCGGCGTTCATCACGGGTCAGTCTCCCATTCGTACTGGTCTCACCAAAGTTGGTCTTCCTGGCGCACCCGAGGGAATCAAAAAGGAAGACCCCACCATCGCCACGCTTCTGAAGGCGCGCGGCTACGTCACTGGTCAGTTCGGAAAGAATCACCTTGGCGATCGGGACGACATGCTTCCGACGGCGCATGGGTTCGATGAGTTCTTTGGCAATCTCTATCACCTGAACGCAGAGGAAGAACCAGAGAGCCGCGACTATCCAAAAAACCCAGAATTCAAGAAGAAGTTTGGGCCGCGCGGCGTCATCCACAGTTTCGCGGACGGTCGCATGACTGATACTGGCCCGCTGACTAAAAAGCGCATGGAGACGATCGATGAAGAAGTGAATGCCAAGACATTTGACTTCCTCGATCGCGCCGCGAAAGACAATAAGCCATTCTTCCTGTGGTGGAACTCCACCAAGATGCACATCTTCACGCATCTCAAAGAAGGCGTTGCTGGCAAGACCGGACTGGGCATCTACGCCGACGGCATGGTGGAACACGATCGCCAAATTGGCGAAGTGCTTGCCAAGTTGGAGGCACTGGGAATGCTTGAGAACACCATCATCATGTACTCCTCAGACAACGGTGCTGAGGCGTTCACGTGGCCTGATGGTGGCACCACCATGTTCCGTGGCGAGAAGAACACGCAGTGGGAGGGTGGATACCGCGTGCCGTGCGCCATTCGTTGGCCCGGCGTTATCAAGCCGGGAACTGTGGTGAATGACATCGGCGCGCATGAGGACATGATGACGACGCTGCTAGCCGCTGCAGGTGACTCCACTGTTAAAGAAGACCTACTGACCGGGCGCAAAGTCGGTGAAGCAACCTACAAAGTGCATCTTGACGGCTACAACCTGCTTCCAGCCTTGAAGGGCGAAGGAGCCTGGCCACGCAAGGAATTCATCTACTGGACCGACGACGGCAGCGTTGCCGCGCTGCGCTTTGAAAACTGGAAGGCCACGTTCCTCAAGCAGAACGCACATGGCATGCATGTTTGGCAGGCACCATTTGAAGTCCTGCGCGCACCGATGCTTACCAACTTGCGCATGGATCCATTTGAGTTGGCTCCCGACATTGGTATGGACTACCAGCGCTGGTACTTGGAGCACATGTTCGCCATTGCGCCTGCGGGCGCATACGTTGGCAACTGGCTACAGAGTTTCCGCGAATTCCCGCCGCGCCAGAAGCCTGGCAGTTTCAATCTTGAGCGCGTCATGGAAGCAGTCACCAAACCGCAGGGTCAGTAAGTACGAACGCATGGTGCGGCACTGTGGAAGAGGTCGCGTTTACTGGGAATTTCCTGCTGAAATCGCAGGGCGGCCATACTGACGAGTAATGGCTTCCCACTGTAAGCGGTTGCCGTCCAGAGTGGAGTTGGATGACCACAAGGAAACCGTCTGCGAGCCAGCAATCATAAGTGGAGCACCACTTGCGATTGAAACTCTTCGTGCGGCGGTTCCATTTCGCAACGACATAAACTTGAACCACAGATCGTCGGCTTTCGGTGCCAGTGCACGGTATGCCGCGGCATCGTGCACGCACTCATGGAGGGAATGAGCGGGATAGAGAACCCCGGCATACCCAAGTGGCAGTAGCGCGTCGTAACTCACCGAATAGGCTTGCTCTTGCTTCCAGAGGCCGTAGGGCCGCGTGACCCCAGATTCGTCATATTCAATTTTGCGGCATTCATGAGTAATGATGTCGCGCGGGAATCGCTGGTGGTCCGCATCCAGTGTTTCTAGCCAATCAGGCGCGTACATCATGTCATCATCGCAAGTGACGATGGCTCGCTCGGGAAATGCCTGCAAACTTGGTAGAAGTTTGAGGTAAGGCTCGTCACTAGCCACATATCGAATTTCAAACCGAGGTCCGATGAGTTTCAGCAAACTCTGTGGGACTTTCCCCTTTAGTTTTTCGCTGAGCCACAGCACCATTAGCTCTGGGCGCTTTTTCCCAGACAACACACTTCGCACCGTCAAATGACAAAGGTGAAGCCGTGATTGAATGGAAGTAAAGGAAACGATGACTGCAGCGGTTGGAGCCGTTGCACTGTGTAGACCATGAACACTGGATAGATAGAGTTGAATCACTCGCCAGTGGTGACTAGGAATCTCTCGTATTCTCAATGGTGGGGCGTTTCCAAGCGGGTTCTTTCAAGCGAAGCGGCGAAATCCACCGTCACTTCAGTCGACGCGGATCAATGCGCGGTGTGCGCAGGGCTGTGGCAATCACCCAGCCGTTGGCGGTGATGTAGGCCAGTCCGAGGACAGATAGAAGCATGAGAACGATGGACAGGGCTTGAGCCACCATGGTCAATTCAGCAGATTGTGTCCGGGCGATGATCGGTCCAGCCACAAACAATGCACATGTGGCGGCAAGCGTGACAGAGAGCACTTCTGCGCCTTGTTTGCCGTGGCGGGCTTCGCGGTACGCGCGGCTCATCGCGCCCGCACGCCCAAGCAGTGGCCCAAGCGTGATGAGCGTGAACACCATTGGGAATAGTTGGACGGCTAACACAATCATGGAAAAGCTGTTGACCTTTCCTGCTTCAAAGAGCGACACGACAAATGCCGCAGCGAGCACTGCCGACCAACTCCATAACCCGACAGCAAGGCGCGTGATGCGCACGCTGCCGATACTTGCCCGCAGCGTCGGGTTGGCTTGCTCAGCGAGCCCCTTGTGCAAGAACATGGCGGCCGTTGCCAGAATCGCGGCGCACACAATCCATGAGGGTCGTTCGACCTGTGATGGAAGTGATCGCCCCCTGCCTGCAAGGGCATCGATGGTCCGAAGCGCGGGACCCGACGCCTGCGCAAGCATCACCACCAGCGGCACCACCGTGACTGCAATCACGGCATTCGATGCCAAGCGGGGCAATTCTGGGGATGCCAAGTAGGCCACATCAGGATCCCCATGCTGAGCCACCGTGGCGATCACTTCAAGGCCGCACTCCGGGCACTTTCCGTAGATATGCGAGCGGATAAGGTCGTACTGGCAGCGTGCGCATGGAACATGCACGTCAAGAACCGGTCCGTCGTCAGATGGGTGCGCAGTCTGCATGGGGGTGGTGAACGATATACTTGATCTTCGCCCGTGGAGGCAGCAGATGCTCGATGTCGTCCCCCTCCATCGCCTTCGTGACAACATAGCCAGTGTCTACATGGGGAATCTGCAGGCGGTTGATCGCTTGGTGGTCTGTCTGCTTGCCCGTGGGCATGTCCTCATAGAGGACGTCCCTGGCGTTGGCAAGACCGTCCTAGCCAACGCGCTTGCTCGGAGCCTTGACTGCACTTTCAGCCGCGTTCAGTGCACGCCGGATCTGCTGCCCTCCGATATCACTGGTGTCAGTATCTACCACCGCGAACGTGACGCCTTTGAGTTTAAGAAGGGTCCGGTCTTCGCCAATGTGGTGCTTGCCGATGAAATCAATCGCGCCACGCCACGTACGCAGAGCGCGCTTCTTGAAGCGATGGCTGAAGGCACGGTGAGCGCGGACGGTCATGTCTTCCAATTGCCGGCGCCATTCATTGTGGTGGCCACGCAAAATCCCTACGAATTTGAAGGCACCTACTTTCTGCCCGAGAATCAACTTGACCGTTTCCTGATGCGGATGTCGCTTGGCTATCCAAGCCCAGATGATGAGAGCAGGATTTTGCATCGCCAGCCCGCGCGCACCACGCTTCGCGATCTTCGACCAGTTATCACTGGCCAAGAAGTAGTGGAGTTCCAGACAGCAGTGGACGCTGTGCGCATGGACCAATCGCTGGTTGACTATGTGATTGCGCTTGCATCGGCAACCCGCACGCATGAAGAATTGCAAGTGGGCATCAGTCCGCGCGGTTCACTTGCGCTCGCGCAGTCGGCCCGCGCTACGGCGCTCCTAGCTGGTCGTGACTATTGCGTGCCGGAAGATGTAGTCACCAATGTGATTCCTGTGTGCGCGCACCGTGTGGTGAGCCGCACATACATGCACCAAGGTGACACGCTTACAACGCGACGCATCCTGCAACAAGTGCTTGAGCAGGTGGCAAGTCCGTCATGAGTGGCGCTCCGCGTGCAGTGGTGCTTCTCTCTGGCGGCATGGATTCTGCCGTGGTCTTGGCGCATCTTCTTGCAGAGGGATTCGAGTGCCACGCGCTCAGTTTTGATTACGGCCAGCGGCATCGCGTGGAACTTGTTCGAGCCGCAGAGGTGGCGCGGCAGTTGCGGGCGGCGAGTCATCGCACTGCGCTCATTGACTTGCGTGCCTTCGGTGCGAGTGCGCTGACTGCAGACATTGCCGTTCCGAAGGACCGTGATGTTGAGCACGCGCATGACATTCCTGTCACCTATGTACCTGCGCGCAACACCATCTTTCTGGCGCATGCATTGGCCATGGCGGAGTCGATCGGGGCGCGGGACATTGGTATCGGAGTCAATGCGATTGATTACTCGGGTTACCCTGATTGCCGCCCAGAGTTCATTTCGGCCTTTGAGCGCATGGCGAATCTGGCCACCCGGGCTGGGACAGAGGCAACCGAGCGCGGCGAGCGATGGATGCGGGTGCACACCCCGCTCCTGATGCTGTCCAAGGCTGACATCGTCCGCCGGGGTCGGGCGCTAGGCGTGGACCTCGCCCGCACCATCAGTTGCTATGACCCCACCCCCGCTGGTGAACCGTGTGGGCACTGCGATGCATGCCAACTGCGAGAGCGTGGATTCCGCGACGCGGGCTGAATTCTGTCCCCGATTGCCTTTGCGTGGCAATAACGGAAGCCTCAACTCATGTCAGAAGTCCCACCGAATCTTCGAATTGCTGGCGAAACGAGCCGCGGTCCCGACGCGGCTGACGTGTTCACCATTTTGGTCCGTGAGCATGGAGAGCGGCTATTGGCATTCCTGCGCGCATCGGTGCCGTCGTCATCGGTGGACGACATCTTCCAGGACACAGTCTTGGTTGCATGGCGCCGCCTGCCGGATTACGACCACACTCGTCCGTTTGGAGCATGGCTACGCGGGATTGCGCGCAACTTAGTCCTAGACCATCGTTCCAAGATGGGCCGCGAGCGACCAACCGACGACGCCATCTTGGACGGCATCGTTCGACGTGCTGAGGCAGAAGATCGAGGCGATCGCGAGGAGTTCCGATCCAAAATTGCGCGACTCGAAGAGTGCGTAGCGCGCTTGCCTGATGAATATCGAACGGTGATTCATCTTTCCTACCGTCTTGATGCGCCGATCGCGCGTATCGCCGCGGAAGTTGGGGCGAATATCGAAGCTGTCAAGAAGCGATTGCAGCGTGCGCGGGCAATGGTAGCAACGTGCATGGAGTCAAAGGGAGCAACCACATGACTATTGAAGACGATCGCTTCACGCACGAAGACACGGCCAATGATCGCTGGATGGGTGCGCTGATTCATGTTCATCGCCACGACACACCGGAG
>JBIKQN010000102.1:0-5898 GCA_044349615.1 Phycisphaerales bacterium | reverse complement strand
CTATCGACCAACTGTTGGACTGATGGCTGCCATCGTGGGTGCCGCTGTCGGCGCGCTGGTTGCGTTTGCAGTGATCGCGGGCGGCACACTGGACACCGCTCCGCGAGACCTTGGGCACGCGCTCGTTGAGAATCCACGCGAGGTCGCCCGGCCTGGTGAAGGGAATCGTGCGGGAAAGCATCTCTTAGACATTCTGATGGGCACCCCCGCATCAAGCGATGTTGCGTCGAACCGCGCGACCCGCTCAGGCGCCGATGCCGTACTCAGTGATGCTGCCGATGCAGCACTACCCGCCGGGGATCGCGTTCTGCAATCAACGGTCGATGTAGCGCACCGGGCTGGAGATCGCATCCAAACCGCGTATGAAGACACTGCACAGGCATATCGAACACTGCTTTCGGCATCGATTATTGCGGGGGGAGTAATTGGCTTTCTTATGGGATTGCTGGCAACCACACTGGTAGCGCGCATCCTGACAAGCTTGGCGGGGGCATGGATCTTGGTCGTCGGCGCACTGCCGCTTCTAGCCATGCATGGGTATGAACCGATGCCCACTGGAGCGCGCGGCTGGCTCCTTGTGCTGGCAAGCCTTGCTCTGCTTGGAACAATGGCGCAAGCGGCACTGAGTAGCGGTAAAGGAAGTGCGAAGGCAAAGGGCAGTAGTTCACCGCGGCAAGCAGCCAACAAGCAATCTGTAAAGGCTGCATCGCCACTTACGCCAAAGAAGAAATCCACACCGGTCGAAGCAGCCTAAGTCATACACTGCTCCGCCCATGGATTTCTTCAATTACCAACAAGCCTCGCTCCACTGCGAAGATGTCCCTGCCCATGTCATTGCCAGCGCAGTCGGTACGCCTTGTTATGTCTACAGCAAGGCAACTCTGGTTGAACATCACCGACGGATCGCCGCGGCCTTTACTGCGGTGAATCCACTGATCTGCTACTCAGTCAAGAGTTGCGGAAATCTTTCAGTGTGTCGCACGCTTGTGGAATGCGGTGCTGGCATGGATGTTGTTTCAGGCGGCGAACTCTACCGAGCACGTGCGGCAGGTGCGCCGCCATCGGCGATCGTGTACGCGGGCGTTGGCAAGCGTGATGATGAGATCAGCGCTGCTCTCGATGCCGGCATCTATCTCTTCAATGTCGAAAGCGAAGAAGAGTTTGAGAATATTGCGCGGATTGCTCGTGCCCGCAATGCCACCTGCGAATGCGCACTTCGAATCAATCCGGATGTCGATCCGCACACGCATCGATTCACAACCACTGGCACCAAAGAAACAAAGTTCGGCGTCGATATCGAACGCGCCCGTGCATTCTTTCGCTCGTATGGGCGCGATCCGCATGCACGTCTGGTTGGATTACACCTTCACATCGGCTCGCCGGTGTATCAAACCGAGCCTTATGTGGAAGCTGTTCGCAAGGCACTCGCCTTGCGCAACGAACTGATGGCCGAAGGATTCACCATCAGCGTCCTTGATGTTGGAGGCGGCTTCGCTGCTGACTATGAAACAGGTCGAAGCCCGGCTGCCGCTGATTACGCGAGAGCGATTGTGCCGCTCCTTGAGCCAGCCGTGCGAAACGGTCTGCGCATAGTCCTTGAGCCGGGGCGTTCGATTGCTGCAAATGCAGGCATCCTGCTGACGCGCGTTCAATACGTGAAGCGCTCTGGGGACAAGACATTCGCCATCTGTGACGCCGGGATGAACGCTCTGCTTCGACCAAGCCACTACGACGCATTCCACTTCATCTGGCCGACCGACCCTGCACCGGAATTCGTGCCGAGCCAACGCACTGAGAAGCCTGAGACTCCAGGGCTTGTGAATGTCGATGTGGTTGGCCCACTCTGCGAGACTGGTGATTACTTGGCGCTTGACCGCGCCATGCCGCCAGTCGTGCGGGGAGACTTGGTGGCCATTTACACGGCGGGCGCATACGGAATGTCCATGGCCAGCAGGTACAACAGTTCACCGCTTCCGGCTGAGGTCTTGGTGGACGGCAAAGAATTCGCCATCGTGCGTCGCCGGGAAACCTACGAAGATCTCATTGCTCATGAGCGCTGATTCCCCGTACGAATGACTTAACGCGCGAGCGGTCCAACAATGTGCATGACAACGCACGCGTAGACGCCGGCCAAGACATCGTCGAGCAACACGCCCCAACCGCCACCGATCCGCTCAAGTGCTTTGCACGGCGGCGGCTTGAGCACATCAAAGAATCGAAAGACAAGGAAGGCCATGCCAGTGCCAAGAACTGCAGTGCCCAACCAACCCCATGATCCTGCCTCTGCCATGGAGCGAAGCGGCCAGTGCAATCCAAGAAGCGCAATCGACATGCCAGCAATCTCATCAAGCACAATGGCTGATGGATCCTTGATACCAAGTGCCTCCTCGGCGGCTGCCGTCCATCGAACACAGCCAATTGCAGCCCACGCCAAGAGCACAAGCAAGACTGCATCAATCACCCACCCAAAGTCTGCTGGCACTAGCGCGACCAGACCGAGTACCAAGACGCAAGGCGGCAGCGAACCCCAGGTTCCTGATGCAAAGGGAGCAAAGCCCAATCCTCCAACCGTCAAGGAAAAGTGCGGAAACCAAGGCATGGCGGCCATTCGCTGCCGGGCTTCCTTTGGGTCCATTTTGGGCTCGCCGAGAGATCGCTTCGCCGTAGTCATGCAGCCTTCATCGGCGCGTTCAGCGCGTGTCCTTCGAAATCGACCGTAGCAACGCAATGCCGCGGATCGAATATGGAATGGCGCTCCAAACGGTAATCACCGTCATGGCCCACACCGAAATCGTTTGCGCCAATCGATAGTTCGGACTTGCAAGGCAACCAGGATTCACAGCGATAAAGAGCGCCGTGGGAATAGCCGCACTCTGCGCAAACATCTTGATCTTGCCAGACCAGTCCGCCGCGAAGGCAATGCCGCGCGCTTCCAAGACGCCACGCAAACTCGTAACAAGCAACTCGCGCGCAAGGACGGCAACCACCATCCAACTTGCAACACCGGTAGCGCAATTGATAGCCCCGGTTTCAGGCTCAATGCCAAAGGCACGGCTCCATTCCGGCTCAGCAAACTTGGGGCTCGCCAAATACACGAACGCTCCAAGCACAAGCACCTTGTCAACAAACGGATCCATCACGCGGCCAAAGTCCGTCACCACACCCCACTTGCGGGCGAGGTAGCCATCAAGGATGTCGCTGAGTGCCGCCGCAATGAAGAGAATGAACGCCGCATTCCCCCACCACTGTCGACCCTCAGCTGATGTGGGCGAAAGTGCCAGAGCGATGATGGCAAAGAAAGCAGCAGCCATCACGAGCCGAATCACGGTGATCGCGTTCGGAAGGATGCGGCGTACCCGATCAGGCATGTCGCGAGGGTAGCGGAGCCGCGCGCCGAGCGATGCGCTCCAGGGTGGGAGCACACCATTCCGATGCCCAGGCATCTGCCACCCCCCACCATGATGACCACCGCCTCGCACCCGTCTCCCCGACCCCCTGATTTCTGCCCCGATATCGCGCCGAATCACCAACCAACCGCCAGCGCTCCACTTCCGCCCGCCGCCCCCCGCAGTTTCCCCCGGTTTCCCCGGTATCGCGGTTGCTAACCGCCCTCTCCCCTTCTATTATCCGCCCTCCCCGCACGGCTTCCCGTGCAGGTTGCCCGGATCCATAGGCCACCATCCATGAACGCGAACCTCTTCTACGCCGCCGCCGCCCTGGGTGCCGTCGTGCTGTACCTGATGATGGAGCCGCGTCCTGCGGCATTCCGAGCCGCCCTCACTGTGTGCGGTCTTGCCGCAGTCGGGCTGATCATCAGCGCCGTTGCCCGCAATGCACCAGTACCTGAAGCAGCTGGCACTGACCCATCATTCTGGGTGCATGTCATGGTGGCACTCGTTGCCGTTGCGTCTGCAGCGCGGATGGTCACGCACCCACGCCCTGTGTATGCAGCGCTCTACTTTGTGTTGGTGATCCTAGCCGTGAGCGTGAATTTCTTGCTGCTTCAGGCTGAATTCATGGCATTTGCGCTCCTCATTGTCTACGCAGGAGCCATCCTGATCACCTACCTCTTTGTACTCATGCTTGCACAGCAGTCTGGTGATCAAGCCAACCGTGGTGAAGAAGGCGCTTGGTATGACCGCACTCCGCGCGAACCAATTGCCGCGTTGGTGCTTGCGTTCATCATGCTGTCAGCAACCGGCGACGCTCTGTTCCGGCGCGACAATTCTGTGCCGTGGCTTGCCTCGCCAGCCGTCGTTGCACGTGCAAACATTCGAGCCTGGGAGCGCATGGAAGACATGCCCGAACTTCTCCTGCGCGAGTCGTCTGCCATTGCCCAAACGGCAGGCATCACTGATATTGCCAAACTTGAACGCAGTGCTGACGGGCGCATCATTTCGGTGGATCCTTCGGGAACCAGTGCAAGCCTCACGCTTCTCAGTACCAACGGCGATCGCCACCCAATCACCCTCGATGGCACTGCTGCACCGGCAAACTCCACCGCTCTCGGTCACGCACTGGTGGCTGAGTTTCCCGTCAGCCTTGAGCTTGCGGGCGTGATCCTCCTGATGGCGCTGTTCGGGGCGGTTGTCCTCGCACGCCGACAGATGGCCATGGCCGAAGACGAACGCCGTGCAGCCGCTGGACTGCCCCGCATCGATGATGGTGGACCCCTCAACCGCGGAGGTGCAGCATGAACAGCATCGCAAGTATGACCAGCATGCTCAGCACGTCCTGCATGACCGTGGCACCCGCAGCGGCAACTGCCCCGATGACCCCGGCCATGCCCGCCAATATCCAAGTCACCCTTGCACTCGCCATCATTCTCTTTGCCATCGGCCTCGTTGGATTTCTGACGCGCCGCAACATGATCCTGATGTTCCTGTCAACGGAACTGATGTTCCAAGCCGCCGCACTTTCGTTCGTAGCGTTCGGTCGGATGTGGATGGATCTCTCCGGGCAGTTGATGGTGATCTTCATCCTCACCGTTGCTGCTGCTGAGGCAGCCCTTGCATTGGGATTAGTAGTCCTCCTGTATCGCCGCAAGGAAACACTGAGCAGCGAAGCATGGGCGGAACTAAAGGAATGAGCACCGTCGCGATCATTGCGCTCGCATCCGCTTTCGTCACCCACGCCACGGCACACACACCCACGGCTTCCATGGAACCAGCACTCTTCACTACCCTCGCGCTTGCTCTTGGTGATGGCGCACACGCAGTTGCCGACGGCCACGCCGCCGATGCTGCTCATGCCGTCCACTCCGCCAGCGCCTATGCCGATGTCGGCCCGCTCCACTTCGTGAAGGCGGTCACTAACACCGACTTCGCATGGCTCAAGTGGATGCTTCTTGCACCACTGGTGTCCGTGATTCTGTGTGGCGCGCTGGCCATGTTCAAGGTGAAAAGTCGCCTGCCGGCTCTGTTCACCGTTGCTGCATTCGGCCTGTCCACTGCGATGGCAGTTGCGCTTTACTTCCAGTATGGACCCACGCTCTTCTCAACCCATGCGCCACTTTCAGTGCCGTTCATGGACTGGCTGACGCTGACGTGGGGTCCAGGACAGTTCCAGTCCTTCACGGCAAGCCTTGGCTTCTATATCGATGGCATCAGCATGCTGTGGATTCTCTTTGTCACCGTGCTTGCCACGCTCATTGCGCTGTATGCAAGCGAGTACATGGAGTCTGATCTGAAGGCTGGCTATGCGCGCTTCTTCTTTGCCGTCAGCCTCTTCGTAGCCAGCATGCTGATCTTGGTGATGAGCGACAACTTGGTTGGCCTGTACCTCGGTTGGGAAGGCGTTGGTCTCTGCTCGTACATGCTGATCGGCTACTACGCCACCCAGCCCGGTGCCACCATCGCGGCCAAGAAGGCGTTCATCATGAACCGAATCGGTGACCTC
>JBIKQN010000101.1:0-5934 GCA_044349615.1 Phycisphaerales bacterium | reverse complement strand
GGACCGAGCAGCGCGAGGCGCGCGGCGACCACCCAATGCCGAGAGTGGCGTCTTGACCGGAAGGTCGGCGCTCTCAAAAACTCGCCATGAAGCATTGGAAAGCGCCACCGATTCAAGGAGCGCCAACGGAACGCGCTGTGCATCTGCAATGTCAGGCGCGTGTCCGCCGTGCGATACAAACACAGCAAACTCCACCGTGCGATGGCTTGTGATGTGCGTGAACTGCGCAACTTGGTTGACTGGCGCTCCCCATGCATCGCCGAGTGCAACCACACCGATCGGTTCATTGGATTCAATGGTTGGTGCTTGAAGCATGCCTGCCCAAAGTCCAGTGGCCGGGCGCTGCACAAGTAGTACGCCGCGGTGATCAACATGGACCAATGAATGCCAATGGATGGTTCGTCGCTCAGCGCTCCGCCGGGCAGCTGGAATGCTGGGCGCACGACCCGAAGCCCGACCTGCACAGTGAGATGCGAGCGGACAGGCACCACAACGAGGTGCAGCGGGTGTGCATACGGTTGCACCAAGTTCCATGAGCGCTTCGTTGGTAACGCCCGGCGCGTGCGCCACCTGAACAAGCCGGGTTGATTCACGCCACGCCCATCGCTCCGCGGGCGGGTCGCCCACACGCGTGTCATGATCGGCAAGCCGAGAAAGCACCCGAAGGACATTGCCGTCAACGATGGCTGCTGGCTGCCCAAAGACAATGCTGGCGATCGCACCCGCGGTGTATCGACCAACGCCCGGTAGCGCGGCAAGGTCCGTCAGAGTCTGGGGCACTTCGCCGCCGTGCGTATCCCGAATCGCCTGCGCAGCGCGGTGCAGAAACCGCGCGCGTCGGTAATAGCCAAGACCCTGCCATGCGGTCAAGACCTCCTGCTCCGGCGCATCGGCAAGGGAGCGAAGGGTGGGGAACCGGGTCATGAAACTGGCGAATCGCTCAACCACCCTGGCCACCTGGGTCTGCTGGAGCATCAGTTCGCTGACGAGGGCCGCATACCCAGAGCGCTCCGACCGCCATGGGAGGCTCCGTGCAGCCGAGGGGTACCACGCCTCTAGGAGGGCAGAAATCAGGGGTAAATCAGGAATTTCTGGTCCGGTGGCAGATACCCCCAGGGAGGGGGAACCCGCGCCGGGGCTAGTGCGGATGGTCATAGTCCCAACAGGTTCGCTTGCGGTGAGATCAAGGCCGCAGGTAGCGTATCCCGCTTGGGCGTCTTGGACGCCGTTGCCGTTTCGACTGCCTGCCCCGTGGCGGGCTCAAAATCTCTGGAATACACACCATGGCTAAGTTGTTCTACACGCTCGAGGAAGCTGCCCAGAAGCTTCATAAGTCTCAGGACGAGATCATGAACATGGCCCGCGCTGGCCAGCTTCAGGAACTCCGTGACAAGGACCAAGTCCTCTTCCGCCGCTCTGCCATCGATCAGATCGCTGGCGACGGGGATATGGGTAGCGATATCAACTTGGATGGTCTTGATCTCTCAAGCAGCGGCAGCAGCATGGGCGCCCTTGATGAGTTGCGCCTTGATGAAAGTTCCGTGACGCCGGTAGCAAGCCAAGGCGGACTTGGTGGTGGACTTGGCGGCGGCTTGAGCATGAATGATGACATCACCCTTGATGATGGTCTCAGTCTTGATGACGGTCTCAGTCTGGATGACGACCTGCGGCTTGATGTAGGACCGATCGCCGCTAGCGGCGCTGATGATTCCATGGGTCTTGATGAACTGAGCCTTGCTGATGATGATGATGAACCAGCTCCAACCCCAACGCGTGCGCCGGCACCAGCACCAGTTGCTCGCTCAGCGCCACCGGCGCGCTCGCCGGCCGCCAGTAGCGGCGGCAGCGCCATGGGTATCGGCCTTGCAGACAGCAATGCCGACAGCATGATGATGATGGATGCTCCATCTTCCTCAAACGCTGGTCGCCCCAACAACGATGACTCCATGTCACTGAACTCTGACCAGACCCAGCTTGAAGCTGTCGGTTCAGGCAGCGGCTTGCTTGACATCTCGAGTGACGAGAGCTTCTTCGGCGCGCAGATGATCGAAGAGAGCATGGGTGGCGAAGACGCCGCCATGACTGAAAATACCTCCGATATCTTTGGCGGCAATGAAACTGCAGCCACAGAAGAAGCCGCACCAGTGACAACCGGAACATCCGCCGTCACCTTCGGAGCTACGGCATTGGCCGAAGCAAAGGACCCTAAGTTCTCAGGCTTTACAGCCGGGGCGATGATTGTTGCAGCGATCGCTTTGGTGGGCATGGGTTGGTCCGTCACCGAGATGATGGTTGGCAATTACACCGAAGTTGCAAAGATGATTGCCGAGAACTGGATGTATGTCCTCGGCGGTAGCGCTGGCGCAATTCTGGTGTTCGGTGGAATTGGACTTGGAATTGGTAAGGCGACTGCCTAATCCGCATGACACTGACTCATTACGGATTCAAGGAATGGGGCACGATCACGCTCATAGCCGCGGCAATTGCCGGTGGCTTTGCATGGGCTGCCATGTGGTGGCCTGTGGTGGCTACCGTCGTGGTGTGGCTTGCGCTCGTTGCCTTCTTTAGGGATCCGTGGGGGCGTCGCCCCGCTACTGATGCACCCAATGACATGGTCAGCCCTGCCGACGGGAAAGTGTCCGCTGTCTTTGATGTTGAACATCACACAGCAATTGGTGGACCAGCAAAGGTCATCCGCATCTTCCTGAGCGTTCTTGATGTGCACATCAACAGGTTTCCGTGCGATGGCGTGGTTGCGGCAACCACCAACACGCCGGGAAAGTACCTCGATGCTCGCAGTGCAGAGAGTGCAAAGGTCAATGAATCAACTGTCACCGTACTGACGATCGCAAGTGGCGAGTCCATCGGTATTCGACAGATCTCCGGCGCTATTGCTCGACGGATTGTCTGTGGCGCGCACATCGGCTCCCGGGCCAAACGCGGTGCGCGCTTTGGAATGATTAAGTTTGGATCAACAACAGAACTGATCCTGCCACGCCCAGCCGATGTGAAATCACATGTAGTGGTCGGTGATCGCGTCACGGGCGGCGTGACAATCCTTGCCACGCTTGGCACGCCTCGCTGATTCCCTTAATCAGAGTCCGGCGGCGTGCTTGGCCATTGCGTTCCACGCTGAACAACAATCCGTGTGATGCGCTCAATCTGCTCGCCCAAGACGGCACCGATCGAGGCCACAACCTCCGGGGAATTCGGCTGCCACTGCTCTGTGTTCGGCTGAAAGACCAGCACTGCGCCGAATCGCTCGCCGCGATGAACCAGCGGCGCAATGATTGCGCGACTTCCGGTCAATACGCCGCCACCGGGTGGGGGTACTGAAACCATCTCGGTTGCACTCTCAAAGACACTCGCCACGGGTTCGTTGCCAAGGTGCGTACATGCTTCGCGACCAAGGACACCAAGCGAGGCCTCAGCGCGTGAGCGAGAAATGCCATTGGCACCGTAGGCAGCAACTGCATGATCACCACGGCTGTTGCAAAGCCAGATCGCCACGTTCGCTGGGCGAATCCGCGCCAGCAAGTGCTCGGTTGCAACAGTCAGCATGGTGTCAATGTCAAGATCATGACCAAGCAGGCCGCGCAGTTCCGCTGAAGCAACTGCCGCTTCCGTACGTGCGTCAATGGCCTCGAATGCCACTACGAAGTCGTCTCCAGCGCTGCGAAGTCGAGCGCGGGCGCTATCGCGTTCAGCACGAGCCGAGGATCGGCTCGAGAGGGCTTGACGCAAGACGGACTCAAGGCGCTCGCAGCGCACACGAAGGTCTGCGAGAGTGACGCGAGTGGTGGACGGGCTATTGCGGCGGCTTGACATGGCAGCCCAAGCATCGGCCGAGCCAGGGGCGCCCTTCACGACACTTGGCGCTGATTGGCAAGATCACAGACATCCCCAGACTGCACAGACGGAACAACCCAGAAATGACCAGTAATGCCCAGAAATGCCCAAAATTGCCTTAGCCCGCCCCATCAACTAGCTGGGTGAGATCCATGTCGGGCTTCCCAGAGCGTGACGGCCTCTGCCTGACGCGGATAGAGAGGCGCTAGTACCAAAGGGTCCGCTCGTTCCCCGGCCCCTAGGAGCGCCTCCCCGACCTCAAGGCAGGCCGCAGCGGACCATGCGGCGGCGTGGAGGCCGCCTCGGCCAAATGCCGCTCGAATGAAGGCTGGCGGCACCTGTGCGTCGCCTAGGAGCGGGAAAGCAATTGACTCGGCCTCGTTCTCAGCACGCAGCCCCGCCGAGATAGCCCTGGGCATCCGGCGAGCAATGCTGACATGAGTGCACCACACCGTGCCCGCCTTGGAGGCAAGCGCAACCGTGCAGTCTGTTACGCCATCAAGTTCACCGGCGCGCACCGCTGTCCGCGCCACCACCAAGGCTGAGGGCACGGCAACCAATCCACAACCAGTGACATCGGCAATCGCTTTCGCGGTAGCGCATGCAACCCGCAATCCAGTGAATGCGCCAGGACCACAACTCACAGCGATCGCCGCGAGATCCGTGGGCGTAACACCATGCTGCGTGCACAACGCATCGATGCATGCCATAAGGTGATCGTTGGAATCATCGGAAACTGGAACTTCCATCTCAAAGATTCCGCCGTCGGCACGCGGGCGCAGCGCAATGCTTCCCACGCGTTGCGAGAGTTCGATGGCCAACATTGACTCACGCATCGGCTGCGCCGTAAGAGGAGAGCGGAACGGAATTCAACATCAATTCATTGGCGGTGGGCGCGTCTTCGGAAAGATTGACTGCCACAACACGCGCGCCTTCATGGTCGGTGTTCAACAGGAGCAGATTTGGGAACGGCGCATCAGCACCATGTTCGACCAACGCATGACCAAGCACGAATGTTCGAACATTCCAGCGTGCTGCAAGCGTAGATAGCAATTCACGGTCCCATCCCCTGCCCCACACCATGCGCCACGCGTCCCCCGTGCGGAGTGCGTAATCCTTGTCAACGAGCAGCCGATCAATCACTCCGCTGTCGAAGCTAGCAAGTTCATGCGGCGCTGGAAGTGAGTGACTGAGCATCAAGCCATTGGCGCAGCGAATCGCCAGCGGCATAGCGCGCACGAATCGACCGATGGCCTCGTCAACGATAGAAGCATCATCACCGAATGCCCAATCAAGTCCGGCGTCAAACAGTTCCAAGTTGTCGCCTGCACCCTTCGATACCGGGTGCCGAAACACCTGTGCCAATTCATGGTTCGCAAGCACCACATGCACTTGCCCAGGAAATGCCAGCGTCAACTGCGCCACGCGACACAACATGCGGTAACTGAGGTCAACACCGTTCACAAGCCGATCGCCATGGATCAATTCATGCAATACCAGATGGTTGTCAGGCGACGCCGTAAGTTTTGCCAACTGCTGCACCAACATGAAATGCACCGGGTTGTCGTGCAAATCACCAGTGAGCAAGATTCGACCGCGACGCGGAAGGAAGACCGATGATCCCTTGCGAAGCGGATCGGCAAGCATCCGTTCTGCGGCAGCATCGAGCAATGCACTCACACCTTGTGCATCCTGCATGGAAATCGTTTGTGGATCGAAAGTCACGGGGTGACCGTCACTGCAACAAAGACGGGGCCTTTGCCGGTGGGGGTTTCAATCATCACTGGAACATAGAACGCGCCGAAGCGGCCAAGGGTGGGAGTGAATTCGAATGCAAGATCGACAAAGTCACCCACACGTTTCGTAGATGAAATCAATCTCGCCGTACCCTCGCCACCCGGAACCGTCACTGCTGTTACATCACCCCACGTGGGCGCGGTCACTCGCCCCTGGGCCGCGGGATTCAAGTGCTCGATGGTGGAACTCAGCGCCACTGGTGTTCCAGCCTTCACGACTCCCGCAAGGACAATGCTTTCCGGTGGGAACCAGAAACGCGCCGAACGCTCAAGATCAAATCGACTGCCC
>JBIKQN010000100.1:0-5940 GCA_044349615.1 Phycisphaerales bacterium | reverse complement strand
TGCATCGGAATCCCTTTTGTTACTGATGACCCATTCGCAGGTCATGCCCGGTTAGCTCCCATCACCCCGAAGAATCTTGTCCATGAGATTGATTATCAGACGCTAGTCGATCTCGCAGCCGAGCAAGCCCTCGACTGAGAGCACTTTTCACTGTTCCAAGCGGCGCTCCCAATTGCTCGCTCACCTCGCGCAGGGTGAAGCCTTGAATGTACGTCCGTTCAATGACCACCCGCTGCAATTCTGGCAATTCAGCCACGCGGCGCTGCAGAACTTCAAGATCATGATTCCCGCCCGGTTCGCGCGGAGGCATCACTGCGGGACCAAGGAAATCCGAGGAGGAATCCAGCCCCAATTGCTCTGGACGGGCACTCTTACGGCGCAAACGCTCACTCAAATGGCGCCTAGTAATCAGCATCACCCACGTAACTAACTTGGCGCGATTGGGGTCAAATCGATCCGCTGTCTGCCAAAGCCTGATGAAGGTCTCCTGAACAGCATCCTCTGCCTCAGCCCGAGACGGCATGATTTGACGCGAGGTTTTGTACATCAACCCAACAAATCGGTCGTACAGCTCCGCAGTGGCTGCTTCATCACCCTCTGCAACCTTCTGCATCAATAGCCAATCGTTATGTTCTGCTGGTTCCAAGGGGTTTCCCTTCCAGAAGGGGCGTTGGCGAGCCTGACAACACAGAGTGTGCCTCGAACTGTCGGGGATTGAGACCCCATTCCGCCAGAATTCGTTAAGAATTCAATTGAGTTTCCCTAAGGTGGTGGCAAACTACCCATGGCTGACACAGTGCGTTCCCTCCCAGCCGTGTGCGAACTACGTGATGACCAAGAACTCAGGTCTCTCATATTCGACGATCTTCACGCCGTCTCCAAACGGCCCGGGCTGTCGTCCTAGCAAGCGCGGAAACCGCCACCTTGGTTTCACAGTCATTGAACTCATCGTCTGCATGGGCATTGTGGCGGTGCTGTGCGGAATCCTGTTGCCATCACTGCGGGCAACCCGCGAGGCATCAATGAAACTCCGCTGCGCGTCCAACATGCACCAGATCGGTGTTGCCATGACCGCGTATGGCATTCAATCAGACGGTCGCATCCCACCAAGCAACAACGTGATTGGTGCGATTCCCCCGCGGCACGAGTTGATGGCCGCTCGTTTGCAGATTGGTGGCGCCGCTGGTCCAACGGGTTGGGACGGTCTTGGAATCCTGGTCAAGGGCGGCTACCTCGGTGATTGCCAATGCCTCTATTGCCCAAGTCACCACGGCGAGCATTCCTTCGAGCGTTACGCGGCCGACTATGCCAACAAGGACACTGGGAGCGTTCAGATCTATACGAACTATCACTACTCCGGGCATATCCAACGACAGATGGTCAACGGTGGCGTTCGCGAAACGCCCATCACTCTTGACTCCGGCAGCAGCGTCCTCCTTCTCACCGATGGATTGCGTACGCGCATGGATTTCAATCACATCACTGGTCTCAATCGAATGTTTGCAGACCTGAGCATGGAGTGGTGGGCTGATACATCAAATCAACTGCGCAACCAGATCCCTGAAGGCGCCACCTTTGCAAGTGCAGCATCGGCAGACTTCCAGAACATCTGGGATGAAATCAGCGGACCACATAAGGCTGAACCGTAGGTCTAGGTCAGGGTGTGATTGGGCGCCACGACTGAAATCACTTCTAACAATCAGTCCTTGCTACCGGGGATCGTCAGCACACCCTGTTGAGCTCGATGATCGCTGAATCCCAGGTCCAAAGTGCGATATCCGCGCCAACGAAGCCGAGGTCCAGCCAGCATGTGATCGATCCGCAGCAGCGCGAATGGCCGCTCAAAGGTGCAGAGCCAACCACTCGCGCGCCAAGGCGGAGCTGCACTGCATCCGTTGGCAATTTCTGCAATCACCACGCTGCCGGGCGTAGAGTTGAAATCACCAACCACTATGTCGGGCTGCGCGGGCAATGACTTCCGTCGCAGCACATCCTGCAAGGAACTCGCCAAGAGACCACGTGCTAACCAAGGCGCCGATGGCATGTCCGCTGCAAGGATTCTGATCGGCGCGCCCGATGGCGATTGCACCACAATCCAAGCGAGCCACACCGTACCAATTCTGGCAATTGATTCATGATGCAGCACGCGACACTCCATAATCGGAAGCCGCGAAACAAGAGCAACAACTCCAAGATCAATGGTGCGTGTCCCTTCTGGCAACCATGCATCACGAACAGCAGATCGAAACATTGATCCTGGACTGGAAACAATTGTTACATCGCCCATGACTCCTGCAAGAGCACGCCCACATGCAAGTGCGTCATCACCAGGCCACTGCGGATTCCAATGCGTGATCATCACATCGTCTGCTGTGACCGACGCAGCCATGGGGCTCCAGCCAACATCATGCCGAAGGAATCGCGCGGCGCTCCATACTGCCAACACAGTGAGCGCAATGAACAATAGACGTGCTGGCCTGCGAGTTCCGAACGATCGCCGTGCCACCCATGCGGCGAATACAAGGCCGATGCACATGGCCCATGCTGGAATCCAGAAGACGCATTGACTCCACACCCACTGGTCACGCACAATCTGTGCAGCGACCCATCCAACCGCAATCACCGATACGGGTAGCACTACCGCCACGGACATGGCGAATGACCACCCGGTCACTGGTCGCATTCGTGATCGACGCGCCATCACGCCGGCACCACTCCGGCAAGGGCGGCGATCGCTGGCAATACCATCGGTTCCAAGCCGCGAGCGCTGCACACGATGCCAACATTCGCAGCGAGTGTTTCGCCGTGCGAGAAGTCAAGCAACCGCCCATGCGCGTCGGTGATGCATGCGCCAGCCAGTTCTGCAATGAGCGTTCCCGATGCGTGGTCCCAAATGCACTCACGGTGCCCTGGTGCGCGCGGCATGCGAATGACAAGGTCCGTGTCGCCGCGTGCAAGCAATGCGTACTTGCACTGACTGTCCATTTCTTGATTTGTAAATGGACCAAGGGTTGCAATGCAAGGTTCAAGCCGCGATGGCATCGCATTCTTGCTGCGATTCAGCGAACGCGCCCAACGCAGACTTGGACCAGTCCACGGTTCGACTGTCAATGGTGACTGCACAGCGCCCGAAGCATCGCATTCAAATGCGCCCACGCCGCGTGCCGCTGCATAAATCACGCCAGGACCACCTCGATGCACTGCCATGTCGCCGCGCGAACCCATGCGCGGGCAACCCAGGATTCCGATAGTGGCACGGCTGCCTTCAATGCGCGCAAGGCACACTGAACAATGCATTCCCAGAAGAAATCCCTTTGTTCCATCAATTGGATCAATCGTCCAGTACGGCTCGCCTGTACGTGGCTCGTCACCATCGATCGCGCGCAACGCAGTAGCACGATCGCACCAGCCGAGCATGCTTCGAATGGCATCAATCACTAGACGCTCAACATCGGGGCGTCCGCTTGTGGCGAGTACGTCAGCGTGTTCTTCACCCAAGAGCGGCACGCGCCCGTCGGCAGATCGGGCGCGAAGTCCAGCAACGACCAACGCCTGCAACACATAGTCGGCGGCAGTAACTGGCGAACCATCTCCTTTTTCAATCGGCGGCACCGATGCCAATGTCTCGCCCAAGAGCCGGGCAGCAGGAAGCGCCGGAACGACCGCGGCGATTGCATCGGCCAAGAGGCTGCTCGCGGGAATGTGCTCGGTCGGTTGCGGAGCGGGTGGGGCGACGCCGGGAGCCGCGTTCTGGGAGGAGTTCTGGGGGGAGTTCTGAGAACGGTCCTGTGGGCGTGTCATGGAGGCCTCCGATGCTAGAGGGAACCGTGCCCACGCCTGATGCTGCCAGAACGGCAGATCAGTACCGCCAGGGCGCCGAATGGGACAGGAAATTGGTCTGCATTGCCCCCGATTGGCCCCCAATGGACTGGCATGCGGGTTGCTTCTACTCATTCGGCGCGGACGAACCGCCCCCCTCCCCCAACGAACGAACCAACCTCCACTCAAAGGAACCCAATCACTATGTCAAGCAAATCAATCATCATCGGCATCGACCTCGGCACCACGAACAGTGTGGTTGCCGTCATGGAAGGCTCCCAGCCCAAGGTCATCATCAACTCTGTCGGTCAGCGCACCACCCCCTCGGTGGTCGGCTTCACCGAGAAGGGTGAGCGTCTTGTTGGTCAGACTGCCAAGCACCAGCAGATCACCAACCCAAGCAACACCGTGTTCAGCATCAAGCGCTTCATGGGTCGCCGCCACAGCGAAGTAGGCCACGAGGAGAAGTTGGTCCCCTACGCCATCAAGGGCGCACCTGACGAATTGGTCAAGGTTGGCATCCGCGGCAAGGATTACACCCCACCGGAGATCTCAGCCATGATCTTGGCTGACCTCAAGCGTCAGGCTGAAGAGTTCCTGGGCGAGACCGTCACCCGTGCGGTCATCACCGTGCCCGCGTACTTCAACGACGCGCAACGCCAGGCCACCAAGGACGCTGGCGAAGTTGCCGGTCTGAAGGTTGAGCGCATCATCAATGAGCCAACGGCCGCAGCGCTGGCCTACGGACTCGAGAAGAAGACCAATGCCAAGATCGCTGTGTTCGATCTCGGCGGTGGAACATTCGACGTATCCATCTTGGATATCTCTGACGGCGTCTTCGAAGTGCTCTCCACGAACGGTGACACCCACCTCGGTGGTGATGACTTTGATCAGAAGCTCATTGACTTCCTAGCTGAGGACTTCCGCAAGAAGGAAGGCATTGATGTCCGCAAGGATCCAATGGCACTGCAGCGCTTGAAGGAAGCTGCCGAGAAGGCAAAGATTGAACTCTCAACTCAGGTTGAGACCACGGTGAACTTGCCATTCATCACCGCGGACCAGAACGGCCCGAAGCACTTGCAGGTCACGCTCACGCGCGCTAAGTTTGAGGAGCTCTGCAAGGATCTCTTTGAGCGCTTGGCCGCGCCGTGCGAGAAGGCCTTGGCTGACGCCAAGTTGAAGCCGTCCGATGTGCAAGAGATCGTGATGGTTGGTGGCTCGATCCGAATCCCAAAGGTGCAGGAACTTGCCAAGAAGATCTTCCACACGGACAACCTCGACAAGAGCATCAACCCAGATGAAGTGGTTGCCATCGGCGCAGCTATTCAGGGCGGCGTGCTCATGGGCGATGTGAAGAATGTGGTGCTCCTTGATGTCACTCCGCTATCACTGGGCGTTGAGACGCTCGGTGGAGTGATGACCAAGCTCATTGAGCGCAATACGACGATTCCTACCTCGAAGAAGGAGATCTTCTCCACTGCGCAGGACAACCAGAACGCCGTGACGATTGTGGTGCTGCAAGGCGAGCGTCAGATGGCTGCGGACAACCGCGTCCTCGGTCGCTTTGATCTTCAAGGTATTGCGGCGGCTCCGCGTGGTGTGCCGCAAGTTGAAGTGGAGTTCTCGCTTGATGCCAACGGCATCTTGAACGTGTCGGCTACAGAGAAGGCAACTGGCAAGAAGCAGGAGATCAAGATCACCGGCTCGAGCGGTCTTTCGAAGGATGAAGTTGAGCGCATGCGAAAGGATGCCGAAGACCACGCGACGGCCGACAAGGCACGGCGCGAGCTCGTCGACACTAAGAACCGCGCGGAGCAGGTGGCGTATCAAGTCAAGAAGCAACTCGAGGAGATGGGCGCGAAGGTCCCTGCTGAGAGTCGCAACAAGATTGAGGGTGCGGTCAGCAACCTTGAGGACAAGCTGAAGGGCGACGATCAAGCCGCCATTGAAGCTGCGCTCAACAACCTGATGAATGCCTCGGGCGAACTACAACAGGCGGCAGCGGCAGCGGGTGCGGGCACTGGCGAAGCCGGAGCCTCAGGCGGCTCATCCGAAGCCGGAGCCAAGAAGGACGACGTCATTGACGCCGAATACGAAGTCACCGACGAAAAGAAATAAGTA
>JBIKQN010000099.1:0-5960 GCA_044349615.1 Phycisphaerales bacterium | reverse complement strand
GGCGCAGCAGCTGCTGCCGGCGCTCCTAAGAAGACCCCGTAATGAATCACTGAGCCGCGCGTCAACCGACGTGCGATTCCCTGAAAGAAAGCAGGCGCCTTGGCTTCATGCCAGGGCGCCTGTTCTCTAGGTCTTATGAAGTTTCGATCACACCGTCATCAAGCCGCGCAAGATGGCTAATCCTTCAGCCAGTTTGTCCGGTCGAGTTGCAAAGCTAATGCGGAAGTGCGTGTCACGCCGGCTGAATACATTGCCAGGAATCACCAACACGCGATTAGCAATGGCTTGCTCCACGAACTCATGCCCAGTGATGCCAAGCCGCTTGGGCACCTCAACAAACGCATAGAAAGCCCCGCCCGGTCTTGGAAGATTGGCTACTCCAGCAAATGCATCAACCACCATCTGTCGACGCACTTCATAGTCAGCAACGATGGGCGCAAGATCCACGCCGAAACTTGGAATCACGCCCCACTGCGCCATGCTGGGCGCACAGACGTAGGTGTACTGCTGGAACTTGGCAATCTCTTGCACAATTTCCTTCGGTCCTGCCACATATCCAAGGCGCCATCCAGTGCACCCATATGTCTTGCCAAAGCCACGGATCAGCAGGCATTCATCGCTGAAACGCGCAGGGCTTGGACAATGACCGTCTTCACGCATGTCGCTGAAGCAGAACTCGTCGTAAATCTCATCGCTGATGAGCAGCACGCCACGACGACGACAGAGATCCACAATGTCACGGAGTTCAGAGCCCGAAAGCACCGTGCCACACGGATTGCTTGGGCTGCAGATCAACACTGCCTTGGTTCGCGGCGTCATGCAGCGCTCAATGCGCTCAGCCGTCATGCGGAAATCAGGGTACGTATCACAGCACACCATGGTGCCGCCAGTCATCTTGCCCAACTGTGCGTACATCACAAAGTATGGATCGGGAATGATCATCTCATCGCCCGCATCCAAGAGCGCCATGGCGGCCAGCACAATGCCGCCACTGGTACCGCTCGTGATGACCAAACTTCGATGTTCACCCGGACCATCCCAGCCAACATTGGTGCGCAGGTGGTTCCATGTGGCATCAATGAGTTCAGGAATGCCCTGCGTCACGGTGTAGCCATTGCGATCTGCATCGATGGCTGCCTTCGCTGCCTCCTTCATGACAGCCGGAACCAAGAAATCCGGCTGACCGATCGAAAGATTGATCGGGTCCTTCATCTTGGCCGCAAGGTCGAACACCTTGCGGATACCTGACGCGTCGATGGATCGTGCGCGCTGCGAAATCAAGGAGGAAAGAGAAAGGCGGCCCAGAGGGCCGCCTGAGGAGGTGTGCGTGGTCATACGGATTACTTCTTAGCGGCTGGCTTGGCTGCGGCCTTCGCGGCTGGAGCTGCTGCACCCTTCGCGCCCTTTGCGCCCGGCTTCGCTGCGGCATCGGCCTCTTCAGCCTTCTTCGGCTTCTTGCCAGCAGCAATCTTGATGCTGCGAACCTTCACAAGACCAAGCGCGTTGTTCTTGGAAATGTCGAAACGATCTTCCTCGGTCAGCTTTGCGATGCGCTCAGCGCGGGTCAGCACATTGCGGTGCTGGTTAAGGGCGCCGGACTTGGTCTTAAGGCTACGGTGAAGGCTCATCGGGTTCTGTCTTTCAATTCGTTCAGTTGCGTCGTGACTTCGTCGACGCGGGTGCGGTTGGTCGGAGCCGTCGTCGTGACGACTCCGTTTCAGTCTCTCTCACATTCCGTCGGTGTGCCTGTTGCTCTCTCGGTTGTTCACCGATAGAGCTCGGGATACGCGTCGGCAAAATCCTTGTTTCCGCGCGACGAGCGCTTCCACTTATCTCCGACGCTCTTGATCTTCGCTTCGAGGTCTTTCATCTCGGGCGACGACTTTTCAGACGCGTCACGGTAACCAGGCAAGACGATGATCTTGCGAATCAGGGCATTATCATCGGGAACGAGGTAAGCATCAAGTCCGTTCTGGCGGCAAAAATCCACCATCTCGGCCGCCCGCTCGCTTGAAGGGTGGGCAACCACGAAATAACGCTCACCTTTGACCCGCGGATCCTTTTTATCGGTTGCTACGCGAGCCACCGGGGCGGACTTTCCTGCCGCAGGCGTACCTGCTGCCGAGCTTCCTGCCTTGGTTGAACCTGCCCCAGCGGTCTTTCCGGGCATCGCCGGAATGGATGGCGAGGACTGTTGAGGCGCCACGGTGTTTGAGTTCAGGGACTCAGAGGGCGTTCCACCAGTCGAAGAACCGGCGCTGGAACCGCCGCGCTTAACGCCAATTCCATAGGCAATGGAAATGGCAAGAACGACAGCAACGCCAATCACAATCGCGCTCCGAAGAGAAATTTCAAACTTTGACGGCAAGCCTGGAGCGTTGCCAACGCGACGCGGCGCCCCCGCACTGACTGGAGACGCAGGACTCCCAGGCGTGCCGGGGCGACGCATCAATTCATAAAGAGCAGGGGCGGCGCGACGAGCCATAAGCGGGAAGTGTAGTGGAACGGAATTAGACCGGGATGGCCCGACCCCATGCCTGAACCGTCGATATCACGCCCGCGTGGGGTTCAAGCCATTGCCGAGCATCGATCACGGGAAACCGAGCAAGTCCGGCCATCTCAAGGGCGATCCGGAATCCAAGCACATCAAGGCGGGATTCCCCCGCTACGCCCACCGGACCCCGCATTCCAGAGCGAAGTAGGTCAACAATCCGGGCAGAAACGAGCTGACTACCCAATTGCGAAACACTGAGCACCGGGTCGCCACCCAACGCCAAGACCGTTGCCGGATCCAGCGAGGCGCCAATCGGTGGCCACGGGGCGCCCTCTGCCCCGGAGGCATCGGCCACCAGCACACCAGCGCGCTCCGCAGCTGATGCAATCGCTCCAATCACATCTCTGCGGCGAGCAGCGTGCGTTTCATCGACTGCGCTGGCCGCTGCGCCAGACGCAGCGGCGTGTGGACCGGCAGTCACCACGCTTGCACTCTGGGTGGCGCGCGGTAATTGAAGCGTCACTGGAACGCGACCAAGATCTCCAGCAAGCTGGCATGCAGCACAGGCTGCTTCAATCGCACGGTCTACGTGTGCAGGATCAAGAAAGTGGTCGCTTGGAATCCATGCATCAAGGCCAGTGACTACCAGTTCGTAACGAGCAAGGGTCGCACGCAGGTCGCGACGGGCGCTGACTCCAAGGTCACGCGGCCGCATCGATGGATGCGTGGCGCTGAGTTGCACACCAGCAATCCCGTGCGATGCCACCCACGCGAGTGCGGCAGCCGTATCGCCGAGCGCTGAGAGAGTGACACCGATCGGAATCTGTACACGAGCATCCATGTGTACAGGGTAGTGGCACACGGGAGCGGCGACTCCAGACCACGCAAACAACGGTCACGCCCTGAGTACTAGAATCACGCCATGCGAACCACTGCAACCATTCTGCTGCTAGCGCTTTCTGTGTGGTTAGCCGTCATTATGGCCGCCGGCGTGGCAGCCATGAGTGCCTTCACTGCCCTCCCCAAGCTTGGAATCTCGGTTTCGGGCACCGAAGGCTTCTTTGCAGGCAACACCGAAGAGATGGGGCGATTCGCCGCCGGAAAAATGCTGCAACCACTGTTCCTAGCAGGCGACTGGGTGCAATTTGCAGCATCTGCCCTCACTGTGGGATGCACGGTGCGGCTTGCCCGCCTTGGTGGACTGAATGGAATGCGTTGGGCGCGTGCGCTGCTCTTTGCGTGCGTTGCTGGCGCTGCGCTCATTCTTGCATGGCGCGCATGGAGCGGACCAACCATGACCGTTGACCTCCTTGCCTATTGGGATGCCGTTGCCGCTAATGATCGCGAGGCAGCCACCGCCGCACGCGCACGATTCGATACAGCGCATGTGGCAGCCGATACTGGTTTCAAGGTGCAGTTACTTTGCGTGGTTGGCGCTTTGGTTTGCCTGTTGCCCGCCTTGATGCAGGCACCAACTCAAAAGGCTGCACGCAGTGACTGGTGAAGCATCATGGCCAGTGATCACATTTAAACTACCGCGCAAGGGAGCGCGAAAGCGCGAGCGTGCGCTGCAACTTCTTGCCGCCCTTGATGCGCGCTATCCGGAAGCCACGTGCCGCCTGAATTGGAAAGCGCCGCATGAACTGTTGGTTGCCACCATCTTGAGTGCGCAAGCAACTGACGAATCGGTGAATGCAGCAACACCTGCACTGTTTGACGCCTTTCCAACCCCGAAACACTTTGCCGCATCGTCTGCTGACGACATTGCGCCCTTCATTCGAACCATCGGACTCTGGCGCAACAAGGCACGCGCCGTGCATGAATCCATGCGCGCACTGGTCGACCATCATGGTGGCGAGGTGCCCACAGACATGGATGCACTGTTAGCCCTGCGTGGCGTGGCGCGTAAGACCGCCAATGTGGTGCTCGGCAATTGCTTTGGGATTCAGGCTGGCGTGGTGGTAGACACTCATGTTGGCCGCCTTGCCGAACGCCTTGGACTTTCGGAGCACACTGACCCCGGCAAAGTGGAGCGTGATCTCATGGCACTCTTTCCACGCGAACGCTGGTGCGATCTCAGCCACCTGCTGATCTTTCATGGGCGCGCGGTGTGCAAGGCGCGCGGGAACACGTGTAGTAGCGACACCATCTGTGGCACATTCTGTTCGCTGGCCAAAGCAGAGCGCTGACTACTCGACTTCTCCACGGCCAGTGAAGACTGGCGAATCGCCAATAGCCACTTGCTTCAAGAGCATGAAGCCACCGTGCAATGAAACCAGCGAGCCGCCGCCGCCAAGACGCTCCGGATAAATGAAGAGCACAGGGCCTTCAAAGCGCCACGAACGAATCGGGCTGATTTTCCCTACGAAATGGCGCACTGGCTTCCCGTTCTCGTCAAGCGCAACTTTCTTGGGCTTTGGCGCAGCGCCTGCAGCGGCATCCGCTGGAGCGACGTCAACACCATCGCCAGCGTCCTCTGGCTCAAGGACTTCAACCCGGCGCAGCACATCAAGCCCGCGTTCATGACCAACCCACAAATCGCCGTCGATGAATTCGATGGCTGTTATACGCGGCGAGCCATCCGGTTCATAGCGTTCGACGATGCCGTCATGCTTGATTTCAACCGACTTGCCCACCGCGATGCCGTCTGCACCCTTCTCTTCCACGATGTGCGCCGATCCCCACGCAGCACTCCGCTCCGCACCCATGATGGTGGTGAGATCGGTGGTCTTGTCTGTGATGGCTGGCTCACCGCCAATACGCCACAACCAGAATCCTTCGCGCCCACCTGCGAGCACTCGCCGTCCGTCAGTCACTGCCACTTCAAGCAGTCCGGGCTGACGTTCAACGTTGTAGAACGTATCGCCAATGCGGCGATCTTCTGTGCGATGGCGGTACATGGCGCGACCGAAGGTGCCAGCAACGGCGTAGTGATTGGGGCGAATGAGGTCAATGTCTCGACCGCCCTTCAACGGGATTTCCTCTGGATCAACGAGCTTCAGGCCATCAACGCGCCAAGTGAAAAGAAACTTGTCAGTGACCGCAAACAGGCGATCGCCACACATACGAATGCGCCGAACACGCGCAGGAATTGCAGCTTGATCCGTCTCAGCAAAAATCGGACTCATCACACCAACTGAAGCGCCGTTCTGCCCTTGTAACAGAAACGCGAAGCCGCCCGGCGAACCCACTCCCGGTGGCAAGGGAACCAGCGCACTTGCAGAACCTAAATAGCGCCCATCTTCAATGGCAACAATCTTTCGGCCGGTGCACGTCACCGGACCTGCAGCCGTTGGAACAATGCGAGTTGGCGATTGACCCTCAAGGAATCGCTTGCGGTCACTCATGCGAACCACGCCACCCTTGCCGCTGACATACAGCTCATCACCAACACGGGACACCAAGCGCGGCTCAATACCAAGTTCCTCTGCACTGACTGCAGTAACACGCTTGGGATCAGAATTGT
>JBIKQN010000098.1:0-6000 GCA_044349615.1 Phycisphaerales bacterium | reverse complement strand
GGCGCGCCGTACGTCAGTGCGGCTAATGAAAGAATTGGAATATGCGAAACCACGGCCACAGGCATCGATTTCGGGGTGGCTGCTAGGGTTTGCTTCAGCCACTCATACTGCGCTTCGTCAAGGTAAGCGGTGTAGCCATCACCCTTGGGCTGCACGCTGTCAAGGCAGATGAATCGCCAAGCACCGTGATCAAATGTGTAGTAATTACGGGCAATTCCGAAGAGATCGCAGGCAAAGCGCTTGCCCCAATCTGCCTCAGTTCCGGTTGATTCGCTCTTCTTGCGGTTCCAACCGAGAATGTCATGGTTGCCAGTGACATGGTGAATGGGCACTCCACACTCTCGCTTGAGAATCCCTTGGAATATTCCACGCAACTGCTCGGCTCTACCGCGCTTTGCTTCAAATACATCCATGACCGAATCGCCGCCGGTGATGATCAAATCCAACTGGTTTGACTGCGCATGGTTGAAGGCGCTGGCCATCCCAGCCTCAGCGCGAAGTTCCGGCTGCACATGGATGTCGGTGAGATGAGCAAGGCGGATTGTCCCAGGCACAGGCTTGACTGGTGGCGCCACGGAATCTGGTGGCGAGGTCGGCTCGACCGGAGGCAACTGCCCGGCAAACGCCGTGCGCATTGCTGACAGGGTTCCCGCGCCAATGATGGCGTTACGCAGAAAGTTACGGCGATCGGCCGCAACCAAAGATGTCGTCGATTTAGGGTGTTCCATCGGCTTTATATACAGCGCTCTCGCGCGCAGGTTGAGGGTTCGTACGCAATTCCCCTCCGTACACTTTGCGATGTGGAACACCTGCGAACAATGACCATCAATGAGATCCGCACGCTGACAACTCCGCGCGAGGGAGAAGTACGCATCGGGCAGCGGATCGCCACACTCGGATCGACGGAAGGCATTGCTTCCGGAACGCGTGTCGTGATCCTGGGGATCCCAGAAGATATTGGCATTCGCGCCAATCTCGGTCGTCCGGGAGCACGGCGTATGTGGCGGACATTTCTGCCCCGCTTTCTCAACATGCAGTCGAACGCATTCCTAGATGGAGAATCTCTCACGATCGGTGGGTGCATTGAAGTGCGCGACCTCAACAAGGCCGCCAAAGGTATCGATGCCACAGTCGGCGGACCACGTGCGCGCGCTGAGTCGCTGCTCTTGTTGCGTGAACTCGTGCGGGAAGTTGACAACCGCGTAGCTTCCGTCATCAAATGTTTGCGCGAACAAAATGTCATGCCGATTGTGATTGGCGGTGGGCACAACAACGCCTACGGGATACTGGCCGGGTGTGCCGGTTCTGAAGGCAGTTCGCTGGCTTCAGTGAATGTTGACTTGCACGCCGACCTCCGCCCATGCGAAGGTCGGCACTCCGGTAACGGTTTTTCCTACGCGCGTGCGGATGGATTTCTTGGCAAATACGCTCTACTCGGGATGAGTGAGGCGTATGCCACGCAGGCCATCATTGCTGATATCAAGGCCGATGATCGGATTGCTGCGTTCACATTTGAGTCAATGCTGCGTGGCGGCATTACACCAGCACGCATGGTTGAACTAGCCATAGCGCATCTTGGCGAAACTCCCGCGACATTGGAACTTGATCTTGACGCTGTTGCCCAAGCTCCCGCGAGCGCCGCGGCCGCAAGTGGATTCAGCAGCGCAGAATTCCGCTTAATGGCAACACAGCTTGCCCGCGGCATCAACATGAAAGCCGCACACGTTGCGGAAGGCGCACCTGGGAGTGGCGCGTGGCCTCAAGACATGCTCGGCAAATTCGTGGCTGAAGTTGTCCGCGATATTGCGACCGCTGCCGTGAACAAATGATCCTAGCCGTGGCTATGCGGTGCACTCCAGTCAAGCCGTGATGGCTGGGATGAATACAAATTTCTGTCCATCGAACAATCCGCGATCACTTAGCTTCAGCGCCGGGATCACTAGGAGCGCCATGAATCCAGCTGTCATGTACGGAGCACGCAGCGGTGAGCCGAGCGACTTGGCGGCTGCCGTCAACTCTGCATAAGCGACACCCACTTCCTCTGCCGGGCGGTCGCTCATGAGACCAGCTATCGGTAACGCAAGTGACTGGGTGCCCGCAGCAGTCCCATCGGATACCGCCAGTCCACCACGGGCAGCAAAGACTGCATTCACCGCATGCGCCACTGCTTCGCGCGACGCACCCACTGCAACAACATTGTGACAATCATGGGCAACACTTGATGCAATGGCACCATGTGTCAGCCCAAATCCACGAATGAACGCCATCGCTGGTGGCGCCACTGAATAGCGATTGACCACCGCAATCAACAAGAGATCCTGTGATGGAGCAGGCTCAACGATCCCGTCCGTGATGCGCATCGGCACATTGACTGATCCAGTAACGAGTTGTCCATCCTCCGCGACTATCGCATGAGCAATGACTGCAGAATCGCTACTTTGACGACCATGCTGACTCGGAGCGTTCACGCAGAAATCACTGGCAATAAATGAGGCCGCGCGGAATGCGTTCGGGGTGCCCGAGGCGCGCGGCTTGATGCATGACTGCCCGTCTTTGGCGACCACTTCGCCGGCAATCCATGTCTCTAACGGCTTAAAAGACCGCAAATCCTCAACAAGAACCATATCCGCGCGGTCGCCCTCTCGAAGTAGGCCGCAGGGCAATCCATAGTGACGCACAGGATTCAGCGTTGCAGCGCGCAGCGCAACGAATGGATCAATACCCTTCGACACGGCACGGGCAAGGAGGCGATCAATATGCCCAACCAGCAGATCGTCCGGGTGTGCATCGTCCGTGCAGAACATGCAGAGTTCCGGATACTCGGCGAGCATCGGCCAAAGCGCGTCAAAATTCCTAGCAGCACTGCCATCGCGAATCAGGATCTTGACACCAAGAGCGGCCTTGTCGCGCGCCTCTTCAAGTGTGAAGCACTCATGATCCGTCTCAATTCCACGCGCAAAGTATGTGCGCGCTTGTTCGCCGCGCAGACCAGGCGCATGCCCGTCGATGCGCTTGCCGCGCGATTGCGCAGCTGCAATCTTCGCCATGACTTCTGCGTCACCACCAATCGCCCCGGGCCAGTTCATCATCTCACTCAAGTAGTGAATGTTCGGATCATCTAGGAGGCGCGTGCACGCATCAGCATCAATGATCGCGCCGGCAGTCTCAAATGAAGTTGCTGGTACACACGAAGGGCAGCCAAACCAACAGGTGAATGGCGAGCCCGCTATGTCATTGATCATGAATTGGACACCAGGTTCACCCAAGACATTTGCTATTTCATGCGGATCACTCACTGACGCAACCGTCCCATGCCGCATTGCTACCCGCGCAAACTCCCAAGGGGGCAGCATGCTGCTTTCCACATGGACATGTGCATCAACAAATCCGGGCACTAAGACACCAGGCTGCACGGGCGCCGTCGTCGGAACGCAAGAGATGATTCGCCCAGATCGGATAGTGACCGCACATGAGCGAATTGTTCCGGCTTCAACGTCAGCAACGAGATGGTTGATGGTGATGTCAGGCATAGCACGCAGCGTAGCGCGGCGGAAATGTCCATGAAATGCACATGCACGGAGTCCAAATCCACGGCACACTACGTCCATGTCTGCACCAACGCTCCGTCTTGATGGCATGCAGTTCTTTGGTCGCCTTGCTAGCGACTACCACGCTATGTTTGGCGTGTCGTTGACCCAACTGCGTGGACAACGAATCCTCGATTGTCCATCAGGCCCGTGCTCGTTTGTAGCAGAGGCTGTGGCGGTTGGCGTAGATGCCGTCGGGGTCGATCCGCTCTATGTCCACACACACGCTGAATTGCACGACCGCTGCGAAGCGGACATCGTCGGAACATTAGAGGCCATGAATCAGCATGGCGATCACTATTCAGCACTCGATCTTTCAGATTATGCAGAGAACAAGCGCGCAGCGCTTCGGGGATTTCTTGCCGACTATGAACAAGGCAAGCGCGCCGGTCGGTATGTGGCAGCCAGTCTCCCGCACCTTCCTTTCACGGATCAATCGTTTGATCAAACATTCAGTGCGCACCTCCTAGTGACATACAGCTCGCCTGAATCGGGTGGCATTCTGACCAATTCTCCATTCACTGAGGAATGGCACGAAGCAGCAATCATGGAGTTGCTGCGCGTCACAAAGCACACACTTCACTTGTATCCGACTACCACACGCACCTCTCCCGCGCGGCGACACCCGTATCTTGAGCACACGATCGCGCGCCTCCAAGCGAGCGGCGAGTGGACATGCCGGTTTGAACCGTCCACGTATCACCGTGGCGATGCTGCTCAGAATTTGCTCAACGCATCTCTTGTGATTGAGCGATTTGGCCGACGCGCGATGGTCATTGAATAGCCAAGGGCAACCGCAGCGATACCAAGAACCGCGTCCGCTGCAAACATCACTACAGCGCGCTCGAAGGCCCGTTCCTGCAGTGCAAAGACCATATCCCCAGCAAATCCGCTCACGGTTGTGAAGCCACCTAGAAATCCCGCCCCCAGGAGATGCTCGCGCAAACGATTGTGCGGCGGCACTCCAAGCGGAACACCGCGCGTATCGCAATCACAGAGGCGGGCAAAGAGAATTCCTATGGCAAATGCACCTATCACGTTGACCGCCATTCGAGCCGTCCATGCGGGTAGTCCGACTGACACACAGCCCCATTCACATGAGGCTCGTGCGGCACTACCAACAAGGCCGCCAACGAATGAAGCCGCAATAATTCTCCAGTGGAGCGACTGCGGCGAGAGGTGCATCTGATTCACGACGACGCCTCCGTCCATGCCATCATCATTGCGCTCCCCGCCAGTGCCATGAGCGGAGCACCACACAGTGTGATGAACCAGAGAGCACAGGCACTGCGTTGCTCGCCGCGCAGCCAGAGTTGCACAACATCCATTGCGAATGCAGAGTACGTAGTCCATCCAGCAAGCACGGCTGTCATGCCCAACACTGGCAGTGTCCCAATGTGTGGTTCGATTGATTGCGCCCCGCCTACAAGTGCACCCATGATCAGCGCGCCAAACAGATTGATCACCATCACAGCCCACCACGGACGTGTTCCACTGCGCATAAGAGCGTCGCGCACCATGACACGTAACACACAGCCAATACCGCCGCAGCCAGAAACAATAAGCAGATTCATCACCATGTTCTCATCGCCCAAGGCTCGATCCATGCGGGGTAGCGCCAGTTGCCGGGCGCGCCTCCGGAAATCCATTCAACTCTCGCAACGTTGCGTTGCACTCGCATGTCTCAATCGTACGGCGCATATCCGCAATGAAGCGGTCGCGGAATGAGGACGATGCCTCGGCTGGCCACGCAAGGCGCACCCACTCTTCCCATTCAGCTCCATGCCCGGAAATCATGAGTTCCAATACACCATCTGCGAGTGATCCAATCATCTCAGGACACGGCAGAAAATCTCCCATGCCTGCGCGGCCATCCCGAAGTGCTTCAATGGCAGCCGCCGCAGGATCACGGGTGGGGGCGTGCGCTCCCGCTGATTCACCTTCAGGGGTAATACTGGTCACCATGGCCGCAGCATCGGCGAGACACTGGCGATAGTGCTCCAACGCAGAGGCGGCATGCGCCTCAAGCACCGAGCGATGTGGCTCGCGCCTCATGCGATTCATGTTGGGGATCCACGCGGAGCGTTCATTGTCCCACTTGCACGCAATCAGCGGATCCTGCGAGAACGCTCCGGGCGTGATTCCATACCGGAAGCCGTGACACACACTCATGAAAATCCATTCGCCGGGCAGTACATCGCGCCGAAATACTCCTACACCAATGGCAGATATGACTGGGTCACCACCTACGTCTGTCGCTGCCACGGGTTCCGTGACGCGCATCCACGTAGTGCCACCAAGACTCCCGATATTCACTTCTCCAACAATCACATCACCAATGCCATCACCCGTTATGTCGCCACCAAATCCAGGCGATCCAATAGGCGGCATAGACTGCTCTTCATTTGGTGAA
>JBIKQN010000097.1:0-6033 GCA_044349615.1 Phycisphaerales bacterium | reverse complement strand
AACAACTGTTCCAGATGCTTGCCGCAAGATTCCACTCGCCATCTGTAGTGCAGATGATACCTGCCGCGATTCCGGATTCTCACCATCAACGGTGATCTCGATACGCGTTGCGAGGTGTTGCCCCGCGTCTTCAATGGGGATGACGCGATCAACCACCAACTGAGGAGATCCGCGCGAGTGATCCAGTCGCGCAACCATCACTACCACGGCATCCTGCTGCATCTGCTCGCCGAATGTTGCAAAGGTCTGTGCAAACAACACGCCTTCGATGGCGGTGGCCTGATCGGCAATGGTGAACATGGCCATGCGCTGTCCCGCGCTCTTGCCGCTCTTGGCAACCACCGCGCGCACGCGCGTCAGCATGCCGCCCACAACTACGGATGCATCCTGACCCATCTGTGAAATCTTCTCGACGGATCCAGAGCAGAAAGTAGCAATCTCATCCTTGTACTGATCCAGCGGATGTCCACTGACATGGAATCCAAGCGCCTCCTTCTCATAGGCGAGCGCCTGCATTCGCTCCCACGGCGCCGTCTTGCGAAGCGTGGTCACGGCACTCGCGCCCGTTCCACTCGCCGGGGCGCCAACCTCGAAGTCACCAAAGAATGTCATCTGCCCAACACGGCGATCTTCGTTCCTAGTCTGTCCGCTCCGAATGGCATCATCGATGGTGGCTACTAGCGCTGCGCGCGATTCCACACCATGTAACCCGTCAAACGCACCGCCCTTAACAAGGGCTTCAATGGTGGCGCGGTTGACTGCGCGGAGATCCACTCGATCGCAGAACTCAAAGAGATCCTTGAACCGACCGCCCTTCTTTCGCTCTGCAATGATGGCAACAATCGCGCTGTCGCCCGAACCCTTGATGGCCTTCAAACCAAAGCGAACATGCCCATGACGATTGTCATGTGCTTCGCCATCCGTGTAGACGACCGAGAAGTCCGCATCGGAAAGATTGACATCAGGCGGTCGAACCTCTACCCCAACATGCGGCTTCGCATCGGTGCTGTCTGGGAACACCGTACGTCGGCATTCGTCTAGATAAACAGCCCAGTCTTCCACCTTCTGTGCTTGGCTTTCAAAGGTAAGCACTGCTGCCATGAAATGATTCGGGAACCACGTCTTGAGATATGCAGTCTGATAGGCAACAATCGCGTAACCAGTGGAATGGCTCTTGTTAAAGCCGTATCCGGCGAATTTCACAATGAGATCAAAGAGTTCGTTCGCGCGCGTCTCATTCAGACCGCGGTCCGCCGAACCCTTTACAAACTCTGCGCGCGTTGCAGAGATCATCTTCTCGTTCTTCTTGCTGATCGCCTTAATCAGTGCATACGCCTGACGGAGCGGAATACCGCCGAGCAGATGCACCACCTGCATCACCTGCTCCTGATAGACCATGATTCCGTAGGTTTCCGCCAAGAGCGGGTCAACCGCTTCGTGCACCAGCGGAACCACATGACGACCATGCTTGCGAGCGTTGTAATCCGGGATCAGGCTCATCGGACCCGGCCGGAACAGCGCATTCGCTGCAATCAAATCCTCAAGCCGATCGGGCTGCATGTCAGCAAGCAACCGACGCATGCCACCTGATTCAAACTGAAACACGCCAGCAGTTTCCGCGCGCCGAAACAGCCCAAGAACCCGCTGGTCATCCAACGGAATACGGTCGAGATCCAACGGATGTGGCCCGCCATCATTCGGTTCACGGCCGATGGCTTGCCAGATGGCTTCATCCGACATTGAATCGCGGATCAACTTCTTGGCTAACTCAATGGTGGACAGCGTGCGCAAACCAAGGAAGTCCATCTTGAGCAGACCGGCCTTCTCGCAGAGTGGACCTTCCCACTGCGTGACCACTTCTTCCCCGCCTCCAGTTGGCCTGCAGAGAGGCACAATGGTGTCGAGCGGCTGCGTGGCAATCACTACGCCTGCTGCGTGAATTCCCTGTGTTCGAGCATGATTTTCAAGCTCCTTTGCCGCGTCCACCACGCGCCGAACCTGCTCATCGGAGTCATACGCCTCTTTAAATTGAGGGCTGAGCGCAAACGCCTTATCAAAGGTCATATCTGGCGCTTCAGGCACTAGGTTGGCAATGCGCTGCCCCTCAGCTGGGAGCAATCCAAACACGCGCGCAACATCCTTGATTGCATTCTTTGCCTTCAGTCGACCAAACGTAGCGATCTGCGCAACGTGGCCATACTTCTGACGGACATGTTGAATGACCGCCGCGCGACCATTCTGACAAAGGTCAATATCGATATCCGGCAGTTCGCTGCGATCCGGATCCGTGAAACGCTCAAAGAGCAGTCCGTACCGAACTGGACATGCATTTGAAAGACCAAGCACATAGCCAACCATGGTGCCAACGCCCGAGCCACGTGCCGTCGCAGGAATGCCATGCTGGCGCGCCCAGTTCACGAAGTCCCACACGATGAGGAAGTATGCACTAATCGCCTTGTCGGCAAGCACCTTCAATTCTCGCTCACAGCGCGCGCGAACCACTGGCGTGATTCCATCGACGCCGTAACGCCAAATCAGACCAGCCTCGGCAAGATCGCGCAAAGCCCGGTCACAGTCAGCGCGCAATGTGGCTTCGGTGACGTCGGCATCTTTCGTGCTGTCAAACGGAAATAGTTCGATGGTCCGGCAGTAGCCCTTGAACCATTCGGTGAGATCGCCATCCGTCTTTGGGTCGTACTTTGGCTTCTTACCACCGTGGCGAATCCGCACCACGGGCGCATACTTCATATCTTTCGGCAGGGTCACATTGCAGCGTTCAGCAATGCGGATGGTGTTTGCCAGCGCCTCGCGCTCCGCGTCATCTTCTGCAAAGAGCGCATGCATTTCCGCAGGGGACTTGACGTACAGCTCCTCTGGGTAGCGCAGGCGGTCAGGCGCATCCTTGGTACGAGCCATCGAGATGCAGCACAAGGTGTCGTGCGCATCGTGGTCTTCTTTGCGCAGGAAGTGCGCATCGTTGTCGCAGACCAGTGGCAAGCCGAGCTTCTTTGCGATCTTCTTGAGCAGCGGATTGATCCGCTCCTGTTCTTCGATATGCCGCTGCAATTCAATGTAAAACCGCGGCTCGCCATTGGCGTCCGGCGCAAAGTTATCTGCGTGCCAGCGCGCCTCTTCGAGCGCCGCATCCCAGTGCTTCGACTGGTTGGTCTTGACAAACTGGTCCAAGTGAAAGGCAATACTCGAGCCGAGGTGACCGTTGATAGCAATCAACCCGCGGTTGAATTCCGCCAGCGTTGATTTATCCATGCGCGGCTTGTAATAGAAGCCGTTGAGAAACGCATCGCTTGAAAGCTTCAGCAGATTGCGCCAGCCGTCAAGATCTTGGGCAAGCAGCACCAAATGAAATCCGCCGTCAGCAACACCCGTATGCGTGCGATCGCGACGATCTCCAGGAGCAACATACGCCTCAATCCCAAGGATGGGCTTGATCCCCTGCTCGCGCGCCTCAAGATAAAACTCAAGCGCACCAAAGAGGTTGCCGTGATCTGTGACTGCCACGGCATCCATCCCAAGCGCCTTGACGTGGCTCACAAGTTTCTTGATGCGATTGCCACCATCAAGCAGTGAGTATTCGCTGTGCAAATGGAGATGCACAAACTTTGGCGAACCATCATCGATTGCAGATGCAGTTCGGAGGGCTTCCATGCCGGGATTCACGTGCGTGTCTGTCATGGACTTCCTGTCTTCAAGTGTGCATCGTAGATGGCACTGCGATACGATTGACACCTGACATGGAAACTCGCACGATCGTTGTGAAAAACATTGAAATTGGCCCCGCGGCGGGCGTGGGCACCTCCGGTGGTGGTGGCTCCGGTGGCGGTGGTGGCAACCCGCTCGCGTGGCTCGTCCGCTTGGTGGTTCGCGTGGCGCTTGTAGTGGTTGCGCTGGCGATCGTGATCCCGCTGGTGGTTCTTGGTCTTGGGTGTTTCCTGATTGCCGTCGTGGTTGGGCTGTTGATCTGGGGGATGCGTCGTATCTTTGGCGTGCGCGGCGGACCACGAGTCAACGTGAGTGCAGGCATTCCAGGCGCATTCATCCGGACTGCATCAATCTATGGAGTGCAGGAAGAACCGAGCGCCACTACTGATGCACGGAAATCAAGCGATGATGACAACGACGGACGCGAGGGTGTCCGAGTGAAGCGCTGAACAGAAGGCGCCAGTCACTACTCATTCAACCGTGCATCGCCACTTACTTACCCTCGAGCCTTGACAGTCTCTCGATCGATACGTTCGAGGAGCGCGGCGCGCAATGTCTTCGTCACTTCTCCGGGGGATCCTGCGCCGATGGTTCGTTGTTCAACGCTCACTACTGGAAGAACATGCCAGCTTGAGTTCGTCAGGAACACCTCGTCAGCCTGCAGCACAGCTTCAATCTCAATGCGCTCGCGACGAACAGTGATGCCGCTCTCTTCTGCAAGCACAATGATGGCTGCGCGCGTGATTCCTGGCAGCACGGGGCTACGAAGTGGCGTTGTCTTTGGCTCCTCGCCGCGTGCAAGCGGAGTAATGAGCGCCCCATCCTTCACAAGAAATACGTTGGAAACACAGGCGCACGCCAATGCCCGTGTGACATCGAACCAAAGGGCTTCTTGCATTCCAGCGGCAGCAGCACGCTGAAGAGCGTGCAATCGCGGCCAGTACCAAAGCGTCTTGTGCGAAGCGAACGGATCCGCAACATTCAGTTGTGCATCTGCAACGCGGACGCCGATCCCCTGCTCAAAGAGAACCTGCGGATAGGGCGTGGGTGGCTGCACATGAATGAGAATGGTTGGGTCGTGCTGGACTTCAGCCGCGGTGCGCGCTAGGAGATTCATGTCACCACCCGTCAGAGTGACCCGAACGCGGGCGTGTTCCAGTGAATTCTCAGCGAGTGTTGCCTCCGCGGCGTCCACGAGTGCTTCTGCGCGCAGTGAATCTGAGAGCCCGAGGATGCGCGCACTCTCACTCATGCGCTCCATGTGTTCAAGCCCACGGAAGATGCGCCCATGGCGCGCTGCCATGGTCTCAAAGAGACCAATGCCGTGCTGAAAGCCAGCGTCAAACGCTGAGATCTTTGCATCGGTCATGGGAACGAACGCGCCGTCGAGCCAAGCTTGGAGCATGGCGGGAAAGCGTAGCGGTTCAGCGAGGTGCTGCGGCGGGATCCCCGGCAATTGGCGCCGCGCTCGTAAATCCAACAATGGCCCCGCCCCAGCTGCCATCAGCGCGCTCCGACCACTGCAGGTCTAAGTCAGCGCGTTTGCCAAGCAGCACAACCACGGCGCTATGGGTCGCCTGGCTGTGTTGGTTTCCAAAGAACCCGGTATCAAGCGCGGTCACGGTGATTGCCGGATCGGCGGCCGCGTTGGCGGGCACGGCGGCCCAAATCCAGTCAGCGAACGTCCGCGCGACAATCGGCTGGGTGCTTCCCAACAACGGCGTCTCCCCGCGATTGTCCTGCGAAGTCCGAACCGCTTCCTTCACCCACGTTGCAACAGCGTCGACACTTGACTCCTTTTGATTGCGCCCGCCGCGCCACAGCAACACGGCGATCACAAAGATCATGCCTGACAAAAACAGGCTGCGCGCGCGGAAGCGAAACTTTGGCATGGGGAAACTCATGAGCTCAGGCTAGTAGGAGGACCCAGCTCGCGCGCTACGAAATAGGTGCCGTTCACCCCTGTCCCCATTTTCCGGTCATCACTGCGCTACCAACGGCGTCAACACCACGATCTGCCGAAGATCATGACCTGGTCCGCAGGCGCCGGAGAGGACTGGGCCGCGCTCAGCGGCCGTCCTCGTAAGGCGAATGCGGGCCAGTATGCGGGCGTGCGGTCGAAGTGAGTTGAGACGTCCACCGCATCCTCCGTTGCGCGGGGTGAAGTGAGTTGAGTGTTCCACCGCACCCTCCGTTGCGCGCGGGACCCTCGGACGCGGACGGCTGCGCTCCACCAGGTTCCGCTTAGCCTCGACCGAAACTGTTCGTCCGGTTGGCACCCGAGACTCGTACGTCAAACTGCCGGACTTCTCA
>JBIKQN010000096.1:0-6080 GCA_044349615.1 Phycisphaerales bacterium | reverse complement strand
ATCAAAGTGAATGGCAATCGCCCGTGGGATATTCATGTCCACAACGAAGACACCTATGATCGTGTACTGAGCCAAGGAACGCTTGGTCTTGGCGAGTCCTACATGGATTCGTGGTGGGATTGCGACGCGCTTGACGAAATGATGGCGCGCGTTCTACTTGCTGGCGGCGAGAAGGCGATCTCGAAGAATTGGGTCACCACCCTCCATGTCCTGAAGGCAAAGGTGATGAACCTCCAGACACGGCGGGCTGCCAAGGATGTCACCGAGAAACACTATGACATTGGCGACCGGCTGTACATGTCATTCTTAGATCCCTACAACCAGTACACATGTGCCTACTTCAAGGACACTGACAAAAATGACCTGAACCAGGCACAAGAGAACAAGATGGAATTGATATGCCGCAAGATAAAGCTGCGGGCGACAGACCGTGTCCTCGACATTGGCTGCGGATGGGGCGGTCTAGCCAAATGGATGGCTGACAATCACGGTTGCCAGGTGGTTGGGGTCAATTTGGCGAAGGGGCAAGTGGAGTACGCGAGGACTCACATTTCGAATCCAAATGTCGAGATTGTGAATATGGACTACCGGGATATTCCCGAAAAGATTTCAGAGAAGTTCGACAAGGTCATTAGCATCGGAATGGTGGAACATGTTGGAAGCAAGAACTACCGAAGCTTCTACAAGGTGGTTCGAAGTGTCCTGAAGCCTGACGGACTATTCCTTCTGCAGAATTGCGGCCAAGATGTCTCCAGAGCCATCACCGACCCATGGATCGACAAGTACATCTTTCCACATGGAGCTATCCCATCACCAGTGCAATTAACCAAGGCATTCGAGGGGCTCTTTGTTCTTGAAGATTGGCACAATATGGGCGCCCATTACGATCCAACGCTCATGGCATGGTGGCGGAAGTTTGATGAATCATGGCATCAGTTCAGTAATCAGTATGGGGATCGCTTCTACCGCATGTTCCGCTACTACATGCTGTCGTGCGCTGGATCATTTCGGGCTCGGGATATGCAGCTTCACCAGACCGTGTATTCGCCGTGTGGCGTACGTGGCGGCTACGTGCCGGAACGATAATCCCGCGCGGAACGTGGTACGGTTCTCCCTAACGCCGACTTCGGCGCCAATCACAGGACCGTTCTACATGACGCACTCCGCTATACGCCCCGCCACGCGCACTGATCTCCCAGAGATTCTCGCTATTTACAACGCATCGATTCCTGCGCACATGTCCACCGCGGACCTAGTGCCACAATCAATGGCAGCGCGCGAGGCATGGTGGGAGCAACGCAATCATGACACGCGACCCGTACTGGTGACCGAGCGCGGTGGGCGCGTCGTGGCGTGGGGCGCATTCACCAACTTTAAAGACCGCGCTGGGTACGCGCCAACCGCAGAGATAAGCGTCTATGTCGAACCGTCAGCAGTCGGCAGCGGGCTCGGAAGCGCCATGCTTGATGAACTGATCTCGCGTGCTCCCGCGTGTCTGATCGATCGCGTCATCGGCATCTGCTTTGAACATAATGAAACGAGCATTCGGCTCGCTCGTTCGCGTGGATTTGAAGAGTGGGGGCGGATGCCCGAAGCCTGCAATATGAATGGCGTTCGTCGATCCGTGGTAATTCTTGGAAAGATCATCCGAGCGCCGCATTCGTAAACTGTATGAACGCCGGTTCAGTACGACTAGCACGGAACTGTCACGCTTCAATGCGTGCCACAATTCCATCAGGCAAGGCGTCAAGAAACATTCGACCGTAGCGCTTGGTGACGATGCGCGGATCAAGGACAACCACCCTGCCCTCGTCCGTTGAACTGCGGACAAGACGCCCGAATCCCTGCTTGAAACGCAGCACAGCGCGCGGCAGAGAGTCCTCAGAAAAAGGCTTTCCGCCACGGGATTCAATGAGTTCATGACGCGCCTGAACAATGGGTCGGTCAGGAACCTCAAATGGCAGCCTGGTGATGATCACATTGCGCAACGCGCGTCCGCGCACATCAACGCCTTGCCAGAAACTAGCCACACCGAAGAGAACACTGCGCTCATCGGTACGGAATCGTTCCAGCAATGTGTTGCGCGGAACGCCAGTACCTTGGATGTGCAACGGGAAGTTGTCTTCGACGAGGCGATCAGCAATGCGCTCGGCAACGGCAGTCAGGGTTCGAAAGCTGGTGAAGAGGACAAACGCACCGCCATCTGTCTCGCGGATATGACTAAGGACGCGCGCGGCCAATTCGTCCTCATAGTCAGGATGGTTTGGCTCCGGCATGGTGCGATCAATGATCAGCGTGACCAAACGCGCGTAGTCAAAGGGGCTACCAAGTTCCAGAGTTTGTGGATCGTCGCAGCCAAGGCGAATGGCTGCATGCCGGAAGTCACCATGACTGGTAGCAAGCGTGGCACTGGTGAGCACAACACCCTTGTCCTGTGCAAAGAGATGTTCGCGCAGGATCGGACCGACATCAACGGCTGCACAAACCACTGTGATGTTCGGTCGCTCGCCACCACGACGCTTCTTGCCGATTTCCACCCAATAGACGCAGCCAGCGAGCGCCTGCGCCAAGAGATCGCGCGCGGCGGTGGCATGCCCTTCAGCCCGCGCTGCGTAAGAATTAAGCTCAAATTGATCAGCTTCGTTTGCAATGCGGTCGCGAAGCATGCGAAGCGTTGCCGCCAGTTGCAGCATTGGAGTACTTAAGTGATCACGGACGGCGTCTTTGTTGCGCATTCGTCCTGACGACTCTGCGTATTCCTCATGCCAACGCCACAGCGCGTCGAACTGCCGATCAGCGGCACTTTCGCAGTCGCGAATGCAGCGAATGGCGTCCTCGATGGCCGTCTCTGCTGAGTCATCAGATCGCATGGCACTCAGGTATCCACGACCAGTGCTGGTCTGGTAGAGCGTGCGCAACAGATGCCGCACGCCACTCTCAGAGAGTCGAATACCGAAGTTCTCTGCCGCAACATCTTCTACCTCATGCGCCTCGTCAAGAATCACATGGTGGTAATTGGGCAGCACACCACCAGTGGCACCGGCGCGCGCACGCATCGCTAGATCCGCAAAGAACAGCGCATGATTGGTAATGAGCAACTGCCCATTTTCCATACGTCTTCGTGCTGCCTGATAGAAACACTTATCGAATGTCGGGCAGCGCCGTCCCATGCAATTGTGCGCATCGCTCTGTACTTGGTCCCACACTTCGCTGCGCGGCAGTTGTGGAAGCGTTGCTAGCGATCCATCCGTGGTGTGGTATGCCCACTTCTCAATGCGACGAAGGTCATTGCGATCTTCATCATGTGCAAAGAGCCGACCCTCACGCTCGCTGGCAAGCTTCAGGCGGCGCAGGCTGGCATAGTTGCCGCGTCCCTTCACGAGCACCGAGCTGAATTCCTCAGGAATCACAGCGTTCAGGAGCGGAATGTCCTTTTCAATCAACTGTTCTTGCAGGCTGATGGTGTTGGTAGCTACCACCACGCGCTCGCCGCGTTCCACGATGCGCCGAATCGCCGGGATGAGATAAGCAAAGCTCTTGCCAACACCGGTACCTGCTTCTACAAATAATCGTTGCCGCTCCTCGAAGGCACGCTCAACCGCGCTCGCCATCAGGATTTGCTGAGGGCGCACTTCAAAGCCGGACAATCGCCGCGCGATCGCCCCGGTATCGGAGAGCAACATATCAACGGAGAGTGTCACCCCAAAGGCCTTCGCTTTGGCTCACCAGGTAGCCGCGGGTAATTGCGCGGCGTGGCACGCGTTTTCTCAAGTACGACCACCGTGCCCGTTGCCGTCTTATGCAAGTCAACAACATGGGTATGTAATTTGTAAAGCGCGGGCTTGGCCTCTTCCACTTCCTCGGCAGCCTTGTCGCCCTTGATGAGGAAGATCGATCCCGCTTCGCGCGCAAATGGAACGGTGAGTTCAGCAAGCACGTTGAGCTTGCCTACTGCACGCGCCACCACGGCGTCGTACTTGGCGCGGTGATCGTGATGATCCTGACCAGCTGTTTCGGCACGATCATTCAAGATGCGCGCGTTTGAAACACCAAGCGCTGCAATGGTTTCCTTGATAAATGCGGCCTTCTTGCCCGTTGCCTCAAGAAGCGTGAACTGCACTTCCGGCATAACGATTGCAAGTGGAATTCCTGGCAGTCCTCCACCGGACCCAATGTCAATGACCGTCTTTGCTTCAGCACTGGCCAGGAATGGCACCAATGTCAAACTGTCCTGGATGTGTCGTACCCACATTGCCTCAGGTTCAACAATGGCAGTCACGTTGAAGCGCGTGTTGGCATCACGGAGTGCTTCAAGATAGGCACGCAGCCGCTCAGAATCCCCGGGCTCGAGTTCGATACCCATGGTGGCAAGCGCCTCAGTGACAGCGCTTGGGATGGCAGGGATCGGTAGAAGCGGCGGCACCGGCGGTAGCGCAGATGAAGAAGGGAGATCAGAAGCAGGTGAATTGGTGGATTCAGTATGAATGGCGATACTTGTGGGGTTAAGGGTGAGGTCGACTATGAAACTGCACTCTGCAGCAAAGATGCCTGATTACGAAACTTAGGCGTCGAGGTCAAAGCCTCTGGAACGCCGACTTGCCACTGCAAAGAGAACGCTGGTGGTGATCCAAAGGCACACTAGGCTCGATCCGCCGTAACTCACGAACGGAAGGGTCATTCCCGAGACCGGCAGCACGCCGATCGTCATGCCTGTATTCAGCATCAATTGCAAGAACACCATAGCACCGATTCCCACCGCAACCAAGCGGCCAAACATTGTTCCTGCGCGCAGGCCAACCATAAATGCTCCAAATGCGTATGCCGCTGCCAACGCCCAGACAGCGAGCCCGCCTAGAAGCCCCCAACGGCAGGAAATCACGGCAAAGATCATGTCTGTGTGCTCCTCCGGCAGGCGGTTGTAGTGAATCAGCGTGCCGGACTCTTCCTTGCCCGCGCCGATCAAACCACCCGCAGATGCAAGGGTGACTGCTCGGTTGGACTGAAATCCAATCCCATTGTTGAGACGCGTGTCGCCTACGAACTGTGCAATCAATGCATCAATACGATCGCGTTGGTGCTTCTTGAGTACTGGATAACTGCATGGCGCCAACACCAATGCCACGCATGCAATGATGACCAGATGCTTGACACGCGCGCCAGCAGCAAGCAGCATCACCAACAGCACTGGCGCAAAGAGCAGCGCGCTATCAAGGTCTGGCTGCAAGATGATGAAGGCCACTGGTACAAGCGTCACCAAGATGGTTGCAATGACACCGCTGAACTGCTTGACGTTGGCAGTGGTGCGCAGCCAGGCAGCCATCGCAACAATCCAAGTCAGTTTGATTAACTCGCTTGGCTGAAAGTCCAGACTCCCAATGTTGACCCAGCGACGCGCACCATTGCGTGGACGCACAATGGCATCAGGAACAAATGGAAGCAACAGTAACACCAAGAATGCAAGGTTCACCGCAAAGAGGAGCCATGCCCAACGTCGCATCCATCGCCAGTGCTGCGCGCCAACGAACGCTGCCGAGAGCATGCCCACGATCAAGTAGCCAAACTGGCGCTGCGCGAGTGCTGGCTCAGTGGTGCCGATAGCCACAATCCCAATCAAACTAAGACCAAGCGCCGCCAAGACCGGCAGCCACGCCCAATGAACCCATTCACGATCCGCCGTACGCGTGTCGACGGCACGCTCACGGCGCAGTCCGCGCGCTAAGGAGTTGGAGACCAGAATGCTCATCCGGCGCCTCCCGTGGGCTCAACATCGGCAATACCCGTCGGTTGGGCAGGTCTGCGGGCTGGGCGCGACTGCGGATTGCCTTCGAGGTAACCCTCTGCAATCAACGCGTGAATCACCTGGTTTGCAATAGGCCCTGCACTCTTGCCGCCCGATCCGCCATTCTCCAAGAACACTGCCACCGCGTAGCGCGGGCGATTTTCTTGAGCATCACCCACAAGCCCAACAAACCACGCATGGTCAAGACCAGTGATCACTCGATCAGGTTGGCCGTTGCCGTCATCGTCAACTCGCATCGGTGGTGCCTGCGCAGTTCCGGTCTTTGCCCAGACCACCACCC